>JBBRJN010000152.1:0-7377 GCA_038219365.1 Kiritimatiellia bacterium
CGCGTCCTTCAGCCGTTTGAAGGCACGGGAGATCAGCCGAGCGCGTCGCGTCGGAAGGCGTGGGCTGTTAAATTGTAACGGGGTCGGGCTCGGGCGTCTGCTGCGCGGCCCGTCACGTGACGAACCGCAGTTGTCCGACAGGGACGACCGGGCCGCGGATGCGCAGAAGACGTGGCCGAGCCCGTCGCCCGTGACGCAGAAGCGCGTTTTCGGGAACAGCTCCTGCGTCGAAGCTTCTACATGCCGCCGAGCCAACAGCGGACAAACCCAACATCGTCTATATCCTCGCCGACGATCTCGGCTACGGCGATGTGCACGGCCTGAATCCGCAGCGGGGCAAAATCAAAACTCCGAATCTGGGACGGGGGGCACCGCAGACCAACGACGCTGCCGTGCAACTGCTCAAAGACAACAAACGATAAGACGGCGGTCCGCTACTCCTCCTTATTCAATGTTTTCAGTCTTATTGACCCCTTTTTGTCTTGCAACGGAACTTATTTTTTTATTTAAAAAACTTTCGTATTGCTTTTGCCATGAACGGCCATTAACATCATCAACTTAATGGTTGGTCGTTTTTGCGCTCAGGCATGGAGATCCCTAATTGACCCTGTTAGAAAGACTTTTTCATTTAAGCCTCGTGTCGATATTAGGTGTAGCCTTGTGTTCTGCCGATTCCGTTGACGTGGATGTCGCCGTGGTCGGCGGCGGCAGCGCGGGGGTCGGCGCGGCATGGTCCGCTGCGCAACTCGGCAGCCGCGTCGTGCTGATCGAGAAAGAGGCGATGCTGGGCGGCACCTCGACCCTCGGCGGCGTCAACAACTGGGAGCCCGGCATGGGTGGCACCGGAGTCCCCTACCGTGTCTATCAGCGTCTGGCCAAGCTCCCGAAGGCCGTCGGCGTTTACCGTTTTGACCGGCACTGTTCGTGGAAGAAACCCTGGGAGAAGTACACCTTTCCCGGCGGCATGATCGAGACCGACCCGTGTCTGCACTATTCGGACACGCTGTTGCGCCACGGTCCGGGCATGGGCAACGAGGCGTGGTTCCGCGAGCACTGCCACGGCGTGATTTTCGAGCCGGACGCCATGGCGGGTGTGATGCTCGACATGCTCAAGGAGACCGGGCACTGCCGCGTATTTCTCAAGACGGCATTTGTGGCGGCGAAGGCGCTCGACGGCCGTGTCAGCGAGGTCACGCTTTCTGACGGGACGACTGTGCGGGCCAAGGTCTTTATCGACGCCACCGACGGCGTGCTATGCGAGCAACTGGGGTGTGACTTCATGCTCGGACGCGAAGCCAAAAGCGCGTTCAACGAACCCGGCGCTCCGCCCGAGCCACGCAATCAAATGAACGGCGCGACGCTGATCTATCGTATCACGCCGATCGGGAAGAAGGAGCCGGACCTGATCGAGCCGTTACCAGAAGGCGTTCCGGAAAAGTGTTGGTGGGGCAGCTTCCCTTATGCGTTCGTGGGGGAATATCCCTGCGGTGACCGCTTCATCAACATGCTGCCGACCATGAAGGGCGAGGAGTATCTGGCGCTGGGCCCTGAAAAAGCGTATGCAGAGTGCGTGCGCCGCGTACGGGCGCACTGGCACTGGTATCAGACAAATTTCGATGAATTCCGGCGCTTCAAGCTGAAAATGATGTTCCCGAAAGCGGGTTTGCGCGAGACGCGGCGCGTGCGCGGCGAGTACGTGCTGAACCAGAACGATCTGATCGAGGGACTTTCGAAACAGAAGCACGGCGACATCATCGCCACCGCGGATCACCCGATGGACAACCACGGCGGCGGCGGGCCGGGCGGCGAGTTGCACGAGGCCTACGGCATCCCGTATCGCTGCCTGCTGCCGCTTAAAACGTCGAACGTGCTGATCGCGGGGCGTGCTGCCAGTTTCAGCGCGATCGCGGCGTCGAGCTGCCGCCTCTCGCGCACCATGATGCAGCTCGGCGAGGCGGCAGGTGTCGCCGCGCATCTCACGTGCGCAACGGGCGTGCCGCTGCGCGGAGTGGACGCCGCCGAGATCCGGCGGCTGATGCAAGAGAAGATCGACCCGTGACCATGAGGAAGAAGAGATGTGACGCGCGGAGAACGCGGAGGTTTTTAGTGAAACTTTGGATGTGGGGATGTTTGCTGAGTATAATACTGGGGGTTGGCGCGGTATCGGCCGAGACCAACAACCCCGCGACGGACTGGTTTTGCCGGGCCGGGTACGGGGTGTTCGTCCATTATTTGAACGAAGTCCAGAACAGCGGCAACACCGTTCAGAGTCTGGGGCGCTCGACGACCTGGGACGAGTGCGTGCGCGAGTTCGACACCGAGCGCTTTGCCTCGGCGATGGACGAGGCGGGCGCGGGCTATGTGATCTTCACCACGCATCAGCGCACGCGCTTTCTGATCGCGCCGAATGCGACCTTCGACCGGCTCACCGGCTACAAGCCCGGCGAGGCCTGCGCCACGCGCGACCTGATCGAAGACCTCTACCAAGCGCTGCACAAGAAGAACATTCCTCTGATGCTCTACTGGACCGGCAACGGGCCTTCGTCGGATGCGAAGGCGAATGCGGCGATGGGCTGGCAGACGCCGATCGCCAACGAGTGGCTCTTGAAATGGGCGGCGGTCACCGAGGAATACGGGGTTCGCTACGGCGAAAAGGTCGCGGGCTGGTGGGTGGACGGCTGTTATTTCAAGCACGGCAACCTTCAGTACGACGACGAAAAGCTCGGCCTTCTGGCCCGTGCGCTCAAGGCGGGGAGTCCGAAGCGTATCATCGCGCTTAATCCCGGCGTGGAACTGACTGCCTATTCGCGGCACGAGGACTTCACGGCGGGCGAGCAGAACCGCTTCCATGCGCTGCCCACGGGGCGCTGGTTCAATGGTGAGCAGTGGCATGTGCTTTCGTTTTTGGGTGCGAGTCGCGACGGCAACTATCTGTCCGCCGGCTGGGGCGAACCCGGAGTCCGCTACAGCAAGCGCGAACTGGCGGACTATGTGTTCGACGCGAATCAGGCGGGCGGCGTGGTCTCGATCGACATGCTGCTCTTCCGCGACGGAGGTCTCGACCGTTCGCAACTGGAAGTGCTGAAGTCCTTGAGACCTACGCTGGCAGCCATGAAGGCACAACCGCCGGTGCCGCCGGGTAATCTCGCCTTCCGCAAACCCGCGCTGCTGCTGAGCTTGGACGGCACGCGCGAGTTGCCCGTGAACGGCGGCAGCGGAGGCATGCACATGGCGAGGATGGGCGTAGATGGCGACCCCAACACGGCCGCGTTGGCCAGCATGGAGTGGCCGTGGACCTACGAGGTCGACCTGCTTCAGTCGCAACAGGTGAGCCGTGTGCGCGTATCGTTTGCCCCGACCGGCTACGCCACGCAACTGCGCGTTCAAGTCTCGTCCGACCGTCAGACGTGGCAGACGGTCGCGACGGCGGACAATCTGGACGTCCGACCGTACGAAGCGGCCTTCGCGCCCGCCGCCGCCCGCTACGTACGCGTGAGTGCGCTCAAACCCGACGGCCCTGACCAGCCCGGCCAGCAGATGGCCGTCGCGGAGTTGGAAGTCTATGATTAACCCGTCGAAGTGCAAGGAGCCGACATGACAAATAAGCGAAACCGGAAACAACAGATCCTTGAAACCCTGATGGAGCAGCCCGAACTCACGGTCGCTGAACTCAGCCAGCGCTTTGGCGTTTCGGAGGTGACCATCCGCAGCGATTTGAAGAGTCTGGCAACCGAAGGCCTTGTGCTGCGTCAGCACGGGGGCGGACTGCCCACCCTGCATTCCAACGTGTCGGACCGCCAGCGTTCACACATGGAAGAAAAGACCCGCATCGCGCGTGCGGCGGCTGAGCTGATCGTTGACCTCGACGACGTGATGATCACCGCAGGCACGACCACCTCGCTCATCCCGCGTTTCCTGCTGGGACGACAAGGCGTCAACATCGTCACCAACTCCACGCTGCTGCTCCCCTACGTCCGGAGCAACCCCGGGCTTTCCGTCACCCTCACCGGCGGCGAGTTCCGCCCCGCCATCGAAGCGCTGACCGGCCCCGCCACCATCCGCGAACTCGGCCAGTTCCATGTGGCCAAGGCGTTCCTCGGCTCAGACGGCGTCACCGCGGGCAAGGGGACGACGGCCGACAGCGCGGACATCGCCGACATCTGCCGCCGCATGTCCGAGCAGGCCCGGCAGACCATCGTGCTCGCCGACGCTTCTAAACTTGGCCGCGCAGGTTTTGCCCACATCATGCCTGTCACACGGATCGACATCCTCATCACCGGCACACAGGCCCCAGCATCTGAGGTCGCGCTGTTGCGAAAGAAGGGTGTGGACGTGCGCCTCGTCTAGTGTGGACTATTGACACACGGTAATACTAGCAATCCAGGAGCTACCCGAAACGTCATCGCGTTAGCAGTTTCTTCACGCAACGATTATAAAAATGGGATATTGACATTCGATTTTAAATATTATTCAATATAACAAATTCGTTTAAAAGCGTTTTTATTCTGCCATTCAAAATGAGGAAGGTAAGTTGATGAAAAAACCTCGTTTGTTGACGGCGGGTATCGTTATTATGCTACTGGGCTCGGCACGCGCTTCGGAGTCTGCGCTGTATCCGATAGCCCTTTCGGCTCAGTCGCTTGGCTGTGTAGCTCCGAACACCGTCATTACCGCTATTGCCAACGGTTCGCGTCCGGGTAATTTTGTTTGGCTCACATGGGCAGGCAGCCGCAGCGTTCCGACGCTCGTCGCCAGTCTGACACCGCCCGGAAACAGTTGCTCCTATATCAATCCCGACAAGCCGCGCGACCCTGTCATTTCCGTCGGCGACTGGATCAAGGGTAAAGCGGGAGTCTCTAACAGTAAGAACATCCGTGACGCGCTCGCTGCACTGGGCGCTCACGATATTGTTCTCCCTGTCTGGGATAAGATGCGCGGAAAAGGCACCAAAGCCGACTATCATGTGGCCGGGTTTGCAACTGTCCGACTTCTGAGCTTTTCGCTTAAGGGACAGGATCGGATCACCGTTCGTTTCCTCGGACTTATCCCCGGCAACGGACAAAGCACACCGCCGGTCGCCGAAAGTTTCACGGTGACTAGCCTCGAAGATCATGCGGTTCAAGTAACCTTGAGAGGGACTGCCGCTTTGTCAGTGAATCCACCTTCGAGATGCTGTGGCCCAACAATCCGCCACCAGCAGAGCAACTTGTATTCGATTGGAGAGGATCGTTTTGGACGCTTTCACGACTGGGCTCATCAGTTATGCGGTTTGCGTGCTGCCGATTGTGCCCCTTACCCTTCTTGGCTTGACGTGGTCTGGGAGTACCAGGACAGGTGCGCATGCCAGAGTCAGGATAAGGAGCCGCGTAACCTGACCTTTGCCGTTGTCGGAAACCCGAGCTTCGGTGCGCTCGGAGCCGTCATTTCAAACAAAGTCACATACACTCCTTTTACGGATTTCAGTGGTGTCGACACGTTCAGGTACGTCGCTAACGATGGAAAGCTCAATTCCGCAACGGCCACCGTCACCATCGTCACGCTCTCCGTGAACGATGCGCCTTCTTTGAAGGCAATGGCCGACCAGACCTTTCCGGAACAGACAACGCTGACCATGGCCGCATCGGCGACTGACGTAGATCAACCGGCCTCCCCTCTGATCTACAGCCTGAGCCTCGCGCCCACAGGCATGGCGATTGAGCCGTCCACCGGCGTGATCACCTGGACCCCTACCGAAGCGCAGGGCCCTTCTACCAACCCTGTGACCGTAACGGTGACCGACAGCGGCCTGCCAGCATTGAGTGACAGCAAAGGGTTTGTAGCCATCGTGTTGGAGGTGAATGGCGCTCCCCTCGCCCAGAACCAGGCCTTCGCGACCACTGAGGATCAGGTGGTGACCGGTTCCGTCACCGCCGCTGACCCGGAGGGCGACGCCATGACTTTCACACTCAAGATACCGGCCACCTTGGGCGCGGTGACCCTGGACCCGAACGGCACGTTCACCTACACGCCTGTCGCCAATGCAAACGGCACCGACACATTCACCTTCACCGCGAACGATGGCAAGACCAACTCCACGCCCGGCACCGTGACCCTCACCCTCGACCCGGTGAACGACGCGCCGCGTCTGAGCGTGCCAGGCGAGCAAACCGTTTCGCAGGGTGCGTTTCTAGTGTTCGACACAAATCGTCTGATCTCGGTTAGCGATGTGGATGCAGGAACGAACTTGCTGCAACTGTCCCTTTCAACTACAGGCGGTGCGCTGGCGTTCGGATCGACCAACGGTCTGACCTGGCTTACTGACGTGAACACGCTCACCAACCGGGTGGTGCTTGGAAAACTGAACGATCTGAACGCGGCGTTGGATGGACTTTTGTACACTCCCGGAGGCGTTGCCAGCAAGGATGTTATCACCCTGACCATTGATGACCTTGGCAACACAGGTGCAGGCGGAAGCCTGACGGAAACAGGGTCAATCGATGTGATTTTGCAGGGAACCACGGCTACAGCGCTGATCGTGGAGGCCGGACCTGACCTGACCCTCCCATGGACCAATCGGACCGTTTACCTCAATGCGAGGGTGAGTGAAGGGGATCTCCCATCCGGAAGGCTGATTTCTGCAGAATGGTCACTTGTCAGCGGGCCCACGAATAAAATTGTTTTTTACTGCGGCTTGGAAACTTTCAAGCTACCGGGCAACGGACAACCGGCTCCTTATTCTGCACTGGCCACTTTCTTCGCACCGGGCCAATATGTCCTGCGTCTCACAGCGAATGACGGTGCGACTCAAGCTGTTGACGAGGTGGTCCTCACCTTTATCCCGCCCGACGATATGCCCATTGTAGCCCTCTCTCAAACGGTGGTAACCCCGGAGGACACGGAAGTCATTTTCGATCTGTTGGGGTATACCCCTCAAGACTATCGTCGTGAATCTATTTTTTCATACTCTGGTTTTTATGGCAACTTTTTTGTACAAGAAGGTTTTAGCTTTCAAGTCAATCAGTGTGAGTTCGTGCCTGTCAATCCGCCACGGCATGGTACGGTTGAATTTCTTGGAAAATCCGAATACAAGTCATTCGGTGATGATTCTGTCTACGTTAACGAGTATTTCATGTCCACACGAAACTCGGTCGTCTGCTCGTATCAACCTGATGCGGATTACAACGGCGAGGACAGTTTCACGTTTTGGGTACTGGACAAAGATCATTTCTCTGAAGCAACGGTATGGATACGGGTCTTACCCGTCGATGATCCCCCGCACCCCCTTGACATCCGCACGGTTGAACTGACAACCGTTCAAGGTGCTCCTGTCTGCCTTTACCTGGGCGGCACGGATAAGGATACCGCGTCCTTGTCATTTACTGTTACGACACCTCCGTC
>JBBRJN010000153.1:0-7369 GCA_038219365.1 Kiritimatiellia bacterium
GTGGTCTTCTACGATCCCTCCAGCAAAGGCGCGGAAGCCTACCGGGCCTTCGCAGCCGAATTCGCACGCCGCACGCCTGCCGCCGTGCATGTGTAGCCGAGGAGCACGGGCGTCGCGCCCGTGTTTTTCTGTGGTCTCACGGGCGAGAGGCCCGTGCCGCTCCCACCACGGGCGAGACGCCCGTGCCACCTCACGAGGAGACTCGCCATGTCATTTCGTTTCAAGCGCTCTGAATTCCGTCTGCCTGTGGTCCAACTGAACCACATGGAAATTGAGATCTCGTTTTTCGAAACCCATGTGGAGGGCACTGCCACGCTCACGCTCACGGCACGCGAGCCGCTGGCCACGCTTGAACTCGATGCGTGCGACCTAGAGGTTTTCGAGGTGGCCGCGGCTCGTGAGGACCCTCGCTCGCCGACCCTTGCGGTCTTGGAGAGCGAGCGTCCCCGCGAGCCGGAGTCGTTCCAGCCCTGCGCCTTTTCGCTCGATGCGCTGCGCAACAAGCTCGTGGTCACGCTGCCGCGCCCGCTGGCGGCGGGAGAAGCGCTCCGGCTCTTCACGCGCTGCCGCTGCACGCCCTCGGATGCGCTGCTGGAAGGCCTTTACCGTGACATCACGCCGTCTGGCGCGCCGCAGCAATACATGTCGCAGTGTCAGCAGTGGGGCTTTCAGCGCATCCTGCCGGTGATCGACGACTGCACCGCCAAGTGTACCTTCCGCACGACGCTCGAAGGCGACAGCCGCTACACGCACCTGATCTCCAACGGCGACATCGACCGCGTGACCAATCCCAACGGCCGCCCCGTGCCCAAGCCGGGCGATCCCAGCCGGCAGGTCATCACGTTTGTCAACAACGTGCCCATGGCGCCCTATCTCTTTATCGCCTGCGCCGGCACCTGGGATGTGCTGGCCGACTCGGTCACCTATCCCGACGGACGCCGCATCGCGCTGGAGTACCTGGTGCCGCCCGGCAAGACCGACGGCGCGCGAATCCCCATGGAGATCCTCAAGCGCAGCATCCTGTGGCAGCATGCCACGCTGGCTTATGTCTATCCGTTCGACACCTACCGCACCATCTGTATGGAGAAGTCCAACTACGGCGGCATGGAGAACGTCGGCAACACCACCATCATCACCGAGGCCGCGCTGATCGACGACACCACCGCCGACGCACGCCTGATCTACGCCCACGGGGTCATCGTCCACGAGTACGAACACAACCACTGTGGCAGCGGCGTCACGATGGAGTCGCCCTTCGACATGTGGCTCAACGAGGCCTACACCGTGGATATCGAGCGGCAGTTCATGGCTTCGGTTTTCGACCCTGCTTTCATGCGCTTGCGCGAGACGGACGCCACGCGCGCGCCCGGCACCGGGCCGTTGGCCGTGGAGGACACCGGTAAGTTCGGACAGATCGTGCGCGAGGGAGTCAACAACCCTGACGAACTGGTCGACGGCGTGACCTACGTGAAGGCACCCGAAGTGCTCAACATGCTGCGCCAGCTCTTGGGCCCGGACGTCTATGCCGCCGGTGCGCGCCTCTACTTCGCACGCTACAACGGCGGCAACGCCAACACCGCGCAGTTCCTTGCCTGCTTCGAGGAAGCCGCTGGCCAGAGCCTTGCCGCCTTCAGCCATGAGTGGCTCTTCACGGTCGGCTATCCGCAAGTGACGGTCCGTTACGCTTATGACGAGGCGCGGCGCAAGCTGCACCTGCACCTGCTTCAAACGCGCTCAGGCGCGGGCGGGTTTTTTACGCTGCCTTTCTCCTTCGCCGCAGTGGACGCCGAGGGGCGCGATATTCCCGGCACCGCACGCACGGTGCGCTTCGACACGCCGGAAATCGAAATCGACCTTCCCGATATGCCCGCGCCGGCCTTTCTCTCGCTCAACCGCGATGCGGGCTTCTACGGAACCTGCACGGACCGGTCCGCCACTGTGGCGACGCTGACTCAGCAGGTGCGGCTCGACCGGAACGCGTTTAATCGCGTGGAGGCATTGCGGCGGCTGACCGACATCGAGCGTCGCCTGCTGCTGGCGGAGCCCTCCGCCACGGTCTCGGAAGGCTGGCTCGCCGTGTACTGCGGTTTGTTCGCCGATACCTCAGTCTCGGACGGCATCAAGGGCTATCTGCTGAAGATCGACGAGCAGTCGCTCGACCGGACGCTGCTGCCGCATGTGCGCGAAGGCTACATCGTGCGCCAGCGTCTGCTACAGGCCGCCGCACAGGCCTGTGGCGAGCAGGCGCTGCTTTCCGCCCTCTGCCCTCCGTCCCCCGTCCTCTGTCCGCCCGCCGACCTTCCCGCCGCGATTGAGCGCCGCTTCCTCAAGAACGCCTTCCTGCAATTGCTTGTCGGACTCGACACGCCTGCCGCGCACGCGGCCTTGGAGGACCATTTGGCGCGGTCGGTCAACATCACCGACCGGCTCAACACGCTGACCGCAATTTGGCAGAGCAGCCATCCGGCACGCCGCGCGCTGCTGGCGCGCGAAGGTGAAACGCTGCGGCAGACGCTCGGCGGTTACTTGGGCTACCTGCAAGTGATCGGACTCTCCCCGCGTGAAGACGTGTTCGAGGCCATTGAAGAAGAGGCGCGGCGCCCGTCCTTCAGCCTCAGCCACCCGGGCCTCAGCCGCGCGCTTTATGTGCCGCTTTCGCTCAACAACGCCCAGCTCTGGACCCCGCGCGGCCTGCGCGTGATGACCGACACGGTGCTCCAGCTCGCGCCGGTCAGCGAGGTCACGACGCTGCGGCTGATCGCGCCCTTCCAGGCGTATCCCGGCTTTGCGCCCGGCCTGCGCGTCGCGGTGGCCGCGGCCTTGCGAGAGATGCTCGCAGGCCTACGTGTAGAACAGTGCCCGTCCGTCACCGGACGCTTGGAAGCCTATCTCGCATAAGCTGTTTGGTTTCAGGTGTCAGGTTTCAGGTGTCAGGTTTCAGGTGTCCCTGCGGCGTGTGTAGCCGCGTCTGTAGGACGGCTTCTCTCCAAGCCGTCGCTGGTTCCCGTTTGCCGCGCGACGGTCTTAATCGTAATCTTAATCTTAATTCCCTCCAGCCGAAAGGATTATGGTTATGAGTACGAGTATGATTACGAATGGGCCTTTCGCAGCCCCTGGTCGGGCTCGCAGATGCATGTTCCTGATTTCCTGATTCAAACTGTGCTCGCGCATTTTTAGCCGCCGCAATCCTGCAAATCCAGTTAATCCCGGCTAAAAAAGCCGTCATTTTCGGTTATACTGACTATTCATTACGATCACACGCGCTTAACGGTTGTTTAAAACCGAAAACAGGCGGTATAATGCACGTTTGGCGATGACTATTCTGCACATATGCTGGCATGGCGAAAAGCTCCTTGTCTGGGGTGAGCAGGAGGCTTTGAAAAAAGGTCACGCTGAGCGCTCCCCTTTTGATGTCGGCGGGGTGCGGCTCTTTGCGCTCCTCAAGAAATTAATCTGGGTAGAAGAGTCCGGTCTGCGCGTGGTGCCGGTCACGCTGGAGTTGCCGACGGTCCGTACGCGGAAGGGTGAGCGGCCGGTTCCCTCGCACCCCTTTCTTTACGAGGAGCAGGACGATGAGGGGCCGGAGCTGGCCTCAGCGGACGTGTATCTTCATCCTTGGACAATGACAGGCGTAGAGCTTTCCTGGAAAAAAACGTTTACGCTGCTCAACTGTTGTCAAGAGCGGCGCCTGGAGGAGGGGGTGTTCGCCGGCGAAGACCTGATGGCCTTCGCGGAGATTTTTCGTTATGCGGGGGCGCTGGTGGCACGCGGACGTTTCCTTCCCGACCTCAGCGCTGTTTCGGAGAGCGACTATGACGCGTTTTGGCGGCCTGCCCTTGACGGCGCGGAGCGGCAGCGGGTCCGGAGTCTGGCGGCCCGCATGCCGCCCTCGGCCGCTGGAGGGAGGCCTCGCACGAGTGTCGTGGAGGCTTTTCTCGAAGAGGCGGTCGACCGCCTCGTACGCTTCAGCGTGGTGACCACGCTCTCGCGCGCCCAGGCCGAACACGGGAAGCACTACAGCGCGCACGACGCCTGGTTTTCGGCCTTGCGCGGCGAAAAGCGCACGGTGCGCTGGGAACCCCTGAGCGAGTTGGAGGCGCTGCGTGCTAAGCTGAAGGTCTGGAGGCGTCCGGCCGAAGGCGGACGGGCGATCGACGCGACGCTGCTTTTTCAGCTGGACGAGCCCGAGGTTCCTGAGAGCCCTTGGTTTTTGCGTGTGAACGTCGTGGAGGGGGGACAGACACAGGCGCTTACGCAAACAGAGGAGCGTGCGCCGGGCGCGTTTTTGCCTAGCGAGCACCTGCTTCTCTCACTCGGACAGGCGATGATGCTTTTCACGCCGCTCGAACGCACGGAGCCGCAGGCGGACGGGGCTTTCGGCTGCCACCTCAACACGCAAGAGGCCCACGCGTTTCTGACGACCTCCGCCACGCTGCTGGAGGCTTCCGGGTACCGGATCAGCCTGCCCGCGTGGTGGCGACAAGGCACCACGCACGCGCTCGCGCTGGAGGCGGATGTGATGCCGCATGCCGCAGCGGCGGACGCGCCACATACGCTGGACGAAAAGGTCGAGGTCTCCTGGCGGGTGACGCTTAACGGCGAGCAGGTCAGCCCCGAGGAGCTGGAGCACTTGCTGCGGGCGCAGGCACCCTTGGTCTTCTTCCGCGGGCAGTGGATCCAGGTGGATGTGCGGCAGCTTCAGGACGCGCTGCGCGTGTGGCAGCGCAAGGGCACCGTTGCCCACTCGGCGCTGGAGGTGGTGCGGCTGGCGCTCGGAACGGCTGGCGAGCACTACGGCCTGGACGTGGCGCGCGTGTGCGGCGGCGGCTGGCTGGACCCGTTCCTCAAAAGGCTATGCGGCGAACAACCGTTCGAGACCCTGCCGACGCCCGAGGCGTTCTGCGGCGAGTTGCGTCCCTATCAGGTGCGCGGTTTCAGCTGGCTGGTGTTTCTTCGCGACTGGGGCTTCGGCGCGTGCCTCGCGGACGACATGGGCCTCGGCAAAACGATTCAGGCGCTGGCATTTTTGCTGCACGAAAAAGCGCGGGGCGAAAAGCGGCCCGTCTTGCTGGTCGGCCCGATGTCCGTGTTGGGCAACTGGCTGCGTGAGTCGCAGCGCTTCGCGCCGGGCCTGCGGTGCATGATACACCACGGCGCTCAGCGCTGGCATGGCGACTCCTTTGCGCGCGAGGCGCTGAAGGCCGACGTGGTGGTCACCAGCTACCATCTGCTCTACCGCGACTACACGGATTTGCGCAAGGTCGGCTGGGCGGGCATTCTGCTCGACGAGGCGCAGAACATCAAGAATCCCGACACGCACCAGGCGCAGGCCGCGCGGGCGCTACAGGCCGAGTACCGCATCGCGCTGACGGGTACGCCGATGGAGAACCATGTCGGCGACATGTGGTCGATCATGGACTTTCTCAACCCGGGAATGCTGGGGAAGCGCGCGGTGTTCCGCGAGAAATTTTTCAGGCCCATCCAGTCTGGAACCGATCCCAGTGCGCGCGTGCGGCTGCGGCGCGTCACGTCGCCGTTTATTTTACGCCGACTGAAAACCGACAAGCTGATCATCGCCGACCTGCCCGAAAAGGTTGAGGGCAAGGTCTATTGTCCGCTCACTGTCGAACAGGCGCGGCTTTATAAAGAGGTGCTTGAGACGTTTCACCACGAGCTGGAAAGCAGTGAGGGGATCGCGCGGCGCGGCTTGATCCTGGCGGTGCTGACGCGGCTGAAGCAGGTCTGCAACCATCCCGCGCACTATCTGCGCCAGACGCAGCGGCTGGACAAGCGGTCGGGAAAGCTGGTCCGCCTGCAAGAGATGCTCGAGGAGACCTTCGAGCGCGGCGAGAGCGCGCTGATCTTTACGCAGTACGCCCAGATGGGTGCGCTGCTGAAGCGCCACTTGTGTCAGGTCTTCGCGCGCGACATGCCGTTCCTGTACGGCGGCGTACCGCGAAAAGAGCGCGACCACCTTGTGCAGACGTTTCAGGAGTCCGCGCAACCTTTGGCTTTTATCCTTTCGCTCAAGGCCGGCGGCACCGGCTTGAACCTGACCCGCGCTAGCCAGGTGTTCCACTACGACCGCTGGTGGAATCCCGCTGTGGAGAACCAGGCGACAGACCGGGCCTTCCGCATCGGGCAGACGAAGAACGTGATGGTTCACAAGTTCATCTGCGACGGCACGCTGGAGGACCGGATTGACGCGATGATCGAAAGCAAGACGGCGCTCGCCTCCGAGGTCGTCACCAGCGGCGAGGCCTTCCTGACGGAGATGTCGAACGCCGATCTGCGCGATATCCTGCAACTGTCTGAGACGGCGGTCGCGGATGAAACCGAGGAGGGCTAGCGCCGGTATGAGCAAGAAAAAAAGATACGCGGCGCGGTCGCCGCTGGGCGTCAAGGGCGGCATCCGCGCACAAAGTCCGCACAGCGGGCATTTGCGCGTGTGGTGGAGCCGCCGCTGGACTGAGGTTTTGGAGAACTTCCGTCTGGGCGCCCGTTTAGGACGGGGCCGCAACTACGCGGTCTCGGGCCAGGTCTCGACGCTCACCATCACGCCCGGGCACGTGGCGGCCGCCGTGCAGGGTTCAGACAAAGCGCCGTACGAAAGCGGCATCCTTTTCCGGGCAGTCGAGGGGGAGGCCAAGGCGCGCATCATTCAGATGTTGCGGCAGCGCCCCATGCTGATTGCGCGCCTGCTGGTGGGAGATTTGCCGTTCGAGGTCGAAACTTTTTTCCGGGCGGAGGGCTGCCCGCTTTTTCCAAAGCGCGAGAATGACCTGACGAGCCGCTGCTCCTGCCCCGACTATGCGAACCCCTGCAAGCACCTGGCTGCGGTCTACTACCTGCTGGGCGAGGCGATCACGAGGAACCCGCTGCAGCTGCTGGAGCTGCGCGGGATCAGCCGTGCGGACCTGCTCGGCGTGGGGGCGGAGCCGGAGGAGCCCGAGGCCGCAGCCCCGCCCGAGGCCGAAGCGGTCGCGCTGACACACGAAGGATTTTACGGCGAGCCGCAAGAGGCCTTCACCGACTACGGTTCCGCGCCGAAGTCCGTGACCTGTGCGCCGCTGATTTATCGGCTCGGCCCGTTGCCGTTCTGGCGCGGCCAGGAACGCTTTACCGACACCTTGGAGCATCTTTACGCGCGAGCCGCGACGCGTGGCTGGACGGTCTGGACCGGCGAGCCGCTCGACTTGCGCCGCGAGGAAGAGAAAGTCATTATCCACGGCGCGACGCTCCACTTGAAGAACCACAGAATGCGCGTCGACACCTCGTGGGCCTGAGGCGCACGGCGAGGCACTGGCCGAGACCGGGTTTCACCCGGGTCGGGTAAACCCTCTCTCCCCTTCGGCGAGGATCGAGAGGG
>JBBRJN010000154.1:0-7332 GCA_038219365.1 Kiritimatiellia bacterium
TTGATGGGGGGGCGAGTAAAACTCATGGCAAGCCTCCCGGATTCGTGAGCGTGGTTTGAAAGAAACGGTATTCGCTCGAATAGGTGTCGCCGTCAGGGTAGATGACCAACGTCACCAAAAGCATGTTGACGTCGCCCGCAACATAGGAGGCGTTGTTGGGTTCAATGGCCAGTTCGTAGCGCGGGTTCCAGTCTAACAGCGAAAGGGCGTTTTCGTCATAGGTGGAGGCAAATTGGGTATAAACCTTTAACACGCGGTTAGGGCTCGCGTTCATGTTGGCAACGGCGGGAAAGGGGATTTGCTGGGTATTCGCTATGACTGATTGCCACTGCTGAAACCAGGAACCACTCGCGGAATTCGTGCGGGTGCTGTCGACAAACCGCGCGTTGTACTCGCGCAGGGTTTCGAAAACCGCATCGGCCATCTGAACGCAACGCGTGTCATTATCAGATTCTTTAGTTGTCTGAAGTCCGATGCGGCCGAGTCCGAAAATAGCCATCAAGCCCAGGCCAATGGCGAGCAGCGCGAGGGCCGTCTCGATCAGCGTGAACCCGCCACGGCGGTTACGTGGTGAGGTAATAGGTAACAGGTAATAGGTAATAGGTGGGGAACGCTTAAAGACCAAGTCGGGAGGAGTCGCACGTCGTGTGTCGCGAGTCGTCATGGCGCACCTCCGATCACGGTGACGAGGCCGGTGGCGAGGTCGACGCGCAGGATGCGGGTGAGCGTCTGTTTGTTGAAAAGCTCCCTCGAATAGACATACAGATCGTGGCTGTGCTTGTCGCCCCAGCTCCAGACCGAGCCGTCGGGGCGGAAGAAGAGCGACCCCGTCTCTGTAAAGGAGTTTTGTTCGCTTATATTCCCCAGCTTGATATGACCGGAGAGTCGCTGGTAAGGGGCGGCTTTGGTGACGCCCATGAGTTCGTATTGGCTGTCTGTTATCTCGGAGTTATCCTGAAGCCCTTGCAGGATGGAGGCGACGATCGCGTTGTCGTTCGTACACAGGTAGAGTTGAAAACCTGAAACGGTCTGGGTGTCGTTGGTGCTGAGGGTGCCATAATCGAAACCGACGAAAGCCCGCTGGGTGCACGCGAGCGTGCGGGCGTGCTGCAGGCCCGCTTCGAGGATGCGGGTCGCGCCGGTCAAGGCTTGGGCCGTGCCCCACGAGCCGTACGCGCCCATGAGAACCACGAGGCCGATGCTGATGACGGTCAGCACGGCCAGCAGTTCGAAGAGAGTGAAGCCTTTTCGCTTCATGGTACCACCCCCGCACTGTAGATGTAGTTGGTACTGTTTCTGCCGTCGGGGCCGTAGGAGAATGCGAAGGCGATGGTGTTGTCGACGCGCACGACCTGAGAGCCGCCGTTGGGGAAGGTGACCGTGTGAGTGAAGGTTGATCGTGGATTGAGGCCCATGAAGAGGATATAGCCATTGCCCCAAGGGTCTGGAAAGTTCACGCGCGCCGGGTCGGCCTCGTCCGCGAGGTCAATGAAATGGATACCTTTGGGGTTGAGCGGATTGGGCTTGTAGGTTGAGCCCTGTTTGTCGCCGATGCGGCGGAACGCGCGGTAGACGCCGTTCCCGTTGTTCTCTTTCAGGTAGATCGGGTTCGCGCCTGTTGCGTTTACTGTGAAGCTGTCATTCAAGTAACGCGAGATGATGACAGGAACCTGGGCCTGCGTGGTGAAATCGCTGCCGAGCTTGACCGTGTCGGTGTCTTTCTCCACGACTTGCCCCGGCCAAAAGCCATATTCGGTTTTGTAGCGGATCGCGGCTTGGGCGAGCGCTGTGGCCTCAATTTTAGCCTGTTTCCGCAGTGCTGCGGTGCGCACGGTCTTGATGGTGGGCAGGATGATGGCCAACAGGACCGACAGCATGCCGATGACCATGGTCAACTCGAGGATGGTGAAGGCCGAGGCGGCATTTGTGGCACGGGCGTCTCGCCCGTGAAGATGTGGCGTGGCACAAGCAACGTGCACAAGGGGATCACGGGCGAGACGCCCGTGCCACGAGAAGAAAGAGCTATGACTTCCGTTGTGCATGCTTGGCCGCGTTATTTCGCGTCGAATGACTCCCAGCTTCCGAAGATGACGTCGCCGGTGTTTTCCGTCTGACCGGAATTGGAAGAACGCCGCGTGGCGGGAATGACCGTCCAGACCGCGACGCTGCCGATGACGGTCGCGTTCGTGGGGGACTGGGCATTCCCGGAGGGTGCTTCGATCTGCCGGTCGCCGTTGGTGTCGAACAGGACTTTGTAGTTTCGGAGGGTGTCCTGTGGGTCAGTGCTGTTGGATTTGAACGGGTTTACGGGAGCCCCGAGCGAGTAACGCGAAAATTCAATGAAGGGAATGGCTTCGCGGTTGAATTGAATGACATCTTCTGACGCATTGTCCGGACGCGATCCTTGCAGGAGTTGTGCGATGCCTTTGTCGATGACAAAGCCGGTATCCTCTCCGCTCGTGATTTGTTCTGTGGCTATGGAATTGGATGGCCAAGCGTGGTAATAAGCATTGTATTGTTTGAAGGCAGACTCGATGCCCTTGAGCTCGGCGAAGGTAATGGTGCGGCGGGTGAACTTCTGGGCGCGCTCCAACGCGCCGTAGAGCATGCCGAGCAGGACGCTGATGATCGAGATGACGATGAGCATCTCGATCAGCGTGAAGGCGCTGCGGTTATGATGGCGACCACGCAGGGGACCCCCTGACGCGGGCACAAAGGCTGCTCGTCCTCCGAGCGTCGAGCGTCGTGTGTCGTGTGTCGTTTTCATTGTTCACCGTTCAAAATAGATGTCGTCGAGCGGGGTGGTGTTCGGCGTGAGGGAACTGCCAATGAGTTTTCCATTGAGCATGCTGCTTGAATCGGGTCCACACGAAAAGAGAGTATAGGCTTTTCCGCCGGGGTCGCAATCATAGATGTAGGGCGTGCCCCACGGGTCGATGTGCTTCACGGCGGAGGTCATGAAGGAACGCAGGGTGATGTTGGTGGTGGTGCCTTGTGCGTCGAACTGGACGTAGCAGTGCGAGAGCAAGTTGGACAGGTTAGCCGAGGGGTTGTTCGGTTCGAGTAGCGGAACGGAGGTGCCGTTGAGATCGACGCGTTCGCTCGGATATTCCCCGAACTGGAGGTGCCAGCGTTCAATGGTTTCGTGCCACTCGCCGAGGTCGGCTTGGGCGCGGCGGATCTTGACGACAGCATTCACGTGACGTCCGAGTCCGAGCACCATCGCCATCAGCATCGTGGCGATGCCCATGACCACGCAGAGCTCGATCATGGTCATGCCCGCCGCGTTACGGCGGGAAAAACGACTGCCAACGACTTCAAGCGACTGCCTTCGACGGCCCTCGACGGGAGTCGATGGGAGTCGATGGGAGTCGATGGATGTCGGACATTGCGTTTTCACATTACTCTTCCATGCGTCCGGCGACGCGCAAGACCTCTTCGACCGAGGTGCGGCCTTCGATCACGCGCAGCCAGCCGTCTTGGCGCAGGGTCACCATGCCGTCGCGGATGGCCTGGTCCTTGATGATGTTGGCCGGTTCGCGGGCCACGACGAGGCCGCGGATCACGTCGTTCATCAGCATGACTTCGTTGATGGCATTCCGTCCGCGGTAGCCGGTGAAGCCGCAGGCGGGGCAGCCGTGGCCGGTGAAGAACTCGGCCTCGCCGATGAGGTCCGGGTAGAACTGGGCCATCTCGTTGTAAAGCGGGGCGGGCGGCTGGTACTTCTCGTGGCAGTTGCGGCAGACGCGGCGCACGAGGCGCTGGGCCACGATGCCTTCGAGGCACGAGGCGATCAGGTAGGGCTCCACGCCCATGTCGATCAGGCGCGGGATGGCGCTGGGCGCGTCGTTGGTGTGCAGCGTGCTGAGCACCAAGTGGCCGGTGAGCGAGGAGCGCACCGCGATGTCGGCGGTCTCGGAGTCGCGGATTTCGCCGATGAGGATCACGTCGGGGTCGTGGCGCAGGATGGAGCGCAGAATGGTGGCGAAGCTCAGCCCGATCTTGCTGTGGACCTGCACCTGGTTGATGCCGGACATCTGGTACTCCACCGGGTCTTCGACGGTGATGATCTTGGTGCCGGACTTGTTGAGGCGCGAGAGCAGCGCGTAGAGCGTGGTGGTCTTGCCCGAGCCGGTGGGGCCGGTCATGAGGATGACGCCGTGCGGCAGTTCGGTGAGCTTGGCGATCTTGGGCAGCTGATAGGGCGAGAGCCCGAGCAGGTCAAGGTCGATCTTGGTGGTGCCGCGGTTCAGGATACGCAGACAGCAGGTCTCGCCCCAGCCGGTCGGCAGCACCGACACGCGCAGGTCGTAGTCGTTGGTGCCGCAGCGCACCTTGATGCGCCCGTCGTGCGGCTTGCGGTGCTCGGCAATGTCCATGGCCGCCATGATCTTGACGGCGGAGCTGACGGCTTTGCGCAGTTTATCGACGCCTTTGGGCAGGGGAATCTCCTGCAGGATGCCGTCCACGCGGTAGCGCAAGCGCAAGGTGTTCTCGAACGGCTCGATGTGGATGTCCGTCGCGTCCATGCGGATGGCTTCGGCGATGATGAGGTTGATGAAGCGCACCATGCCGGTCTCTTGCGTCTGGACATTGATGTCTTCGTTATCGTCGAGCTGCGTCATGGCTTCGGCTTCGATGATCAGCTGGTCGATCGTCTCCGCGCCGAGTCCGTAAAAGTGGGTGAGCGACATGGCGACGTCGCTCTCCGGGCAAAGCACGAAGTCGATGCCGGCATCGAGCACCATGCGCAGTCCGTCGACGGTGGTGAGGGAGGGCGTGCGGCTGGAGGCCAACAGCAGGATGCCGTTCTGGAAGGTGAGGGGCACGATGCGGTGGCGCAGGGCGACTTTGGCGTTGACCTTGTCGATGGCCTCCTGCTCGATCTTGAAATCGCCGATGTTATGGAACGGGATGCCGCTGATATCGGCGAACGCCTTGAGCAGGTCGGCCTCATTGACAAGCGCCTCCTGGAGCAACAGCGAATCGATGCCTTGGAGCGTCAGGGCAGCCCGGCTTTGGAGTTCGCCCAGCTTCTCGGGCGTCAAGAGGCCACGCTCGACGAGGCGCTGGGTGACATCGACGACCAGCTCTTCGTTGTAATAGCGGATTGAGTGTACGGTTTCCATAGGGGAGAAAGTGTTACAGGTTCGCGGTTGCAGGGTGGGGACGTCGGCCTCGCGTCGGGGAGGATCAGGGCTGAGGCTGCGGTTTTTTGGGTCGCAGGCCCTGGCCGGGCTTGGCGGCGCCGGGTTTAACGCCGGGCTGCTGTTGCGCGGCGCCGGCCTTGCCCGCAGCCGCGCCAGCCTTGCCCGCAGCGCCAGGTTTAACCGGGGGCGCTTTTTTCGGGGGCGGGGTCAGGTCAGGCTCGGCGGCGAGCTCAACGGATTCCCCGATCGGCAGTTTTCGTGAAGAGCCGTCGGCGAAACGGATTTCGGCCTCGCGCACGTTTGCGCTCACGATGTTGACGCCGTGCACCTCTTTGCCGGCATCGTAAAACACGTTCTGCTTCGTGGTGGAATCGTAGAACATGGCCGCCTGCTTGCCGTCGGGGCGCTGGAAAAAGCCCATGAAGGAGAGCTTGGGCGTGACCATGGGCTTGCCGTCCGGGCTGGTGAGGCCGCCCGGCACGGTGTCCTTCTTGCGCAGATGCGCGAACGGATCCTCCTTCTTGTTGGCGGAGGTGCCTGCGACGCCTGCGGCGGCGTTCTGGGCGGCTTTGAGCGCCTTGAGAAAGGCCGCGCGCTCGGTCTCGTTGGTGAAGATGGCCTCGATGGTCGGGCGGAAGGGGTCGACGGGAAGCGTGAGGGTCTCCGCCGAGAGCTGGTTGGAGACAAAGTTCAGCGTCCCGAGCTCCCAGGCCTGAGGAAGTTCAGGCAGTGCGCTGCTGCCCCCGTCTTTGAGAGGCTCGCGCGGGTTCATCACCCGCCAGCCGCAGAAGGCGCCGACCAGTAAGAAAACGACCGTCGCCGCGAGGCAGAACGCCTTGGCGTTGAGGTGCATGACCCATTTCCACAATTGGTCCATAGTGCAAATCCTTATTCAAAAAGCAGCGCGGAGAGGATGGCTTTCACGCGCAGTTTAGAGTCGAACGTCGGCCCGGATTCGATGCGGAGATTGCGGAAGGTGAAGACCTGGTTCTCCTCGAAGACCGACTGGAAGAAGGTGAAGAGGTGTTCAAAGTCCACATCGCATTCGAGGCGCACCGGATACTCTTCGAAGATCCTGCGGCCTTTCTTGTCCTTATGCTGGACGGGCGGCAGCGGGTAGATCTCCACAAGCCGCTGGATCTGGCGGTCCAGCGTGAGGTCGGCGAGTTTCTCGACCGCTTTGAGCTGCAGCATGCGCACGCGAATGGCATCGCCGCTGGCCAGCACCTCATCAAGGCCGAGCTCGGTGGGCATGAGCTGGATTTTCAGCTCGTCGGACTTGGTCTGCAGCCGTTGGCGGATCTCGTACAGCTGCACCTTGTAGTCGATGCGGTTGACCTCGGTATTCTTCAGCACCGTCTGATTGGGGAAGGAGGTGAGGCGTTCCGCAATGCGCGACCACTCGTTGGAGAGGGTCCGCAGGTTGGACGACTCGTGTTCGGCGATGAACTGCATGTTCGTGATCGAGAAACTGGCGTACCGGCTGCTCTCCAGCTGCTCGCGCACCATGCGGTTGTTCTCGGCCAACTCACGCTGCGGCAGAACAACGAAGTAGATCGTCAGAAAAAGGCTCACCAAAACAAATAGCAGGATGAACACGACCTGCATGCGCTCGGTCGATAGCAGACGGAAGGCCGGTCGGATGTTAAGGTTGGAGAAGGACATAGGTTTCGGGTTCCGGGTTTCAGGTTTCAGGTGACAGGTTCCGGGTTTCAGGTGGCAGGTTTAGTGGGCGGTTGAATTTTGAACCGGTCAAGAATGAGTTCTTGAGATGGGTGATGAAAGCGTCGAGCATTTTACTGATGCTCACGGAAAGTGAGAAGTGGGAGTCGGAAGTTTGCCGGTCGATGTAAGAGGCGTCCAATGCGCCATAGAGATGCGAACGGACTTCGCTGGACGAACCTTTGGCAATGGAGAGATACTGGATAAACGCGTTCTTGCCATCTCGCTCAAAGCCCTCGGCGATGTTGGCCATAATCGCTACAGACGCTCTGCGGATCTGGTCGCGGAGGCCAAAGTCAGGGACAAAAGCAGGTGTTTTGGCAATGGCGTAGACCGCCTTTGTCAATTCACGGGCCAACTGCCACGCATTAATCTCTTCGAATTGTTTAATCATCGCACAGCTCGGCTCTCACTTGAAACCTGTAACCAAAAACCTGTAACCATTTGTCATGGGCGCTTC
>JBBRJN010000155.1:0-7305 GCA_038219365.1 Kiritimatiellia bacterium
GGGCGAGGCGCGCCCACACGGTGCGCGCCGCAGCCTCCAGGTCGCCCTCAACGATGTGCCGGGCCATGACCGGAATGTCGAGGTCAGCCGGACAGATGCGCCGGCACGGGGCTTCGCAGTCGCCCGCGTGTTCGCTCAGCAGCAGCTCAAGCGCCCGCCTGCGGTAGCGGCGCACCTCTTCGGAGTTGCTCTCCAGAACCATACCCTCCTCGGTCAGGGTTGCGCACGAGGGCGAGAGAGCACTTTTGCCCTGGATCTTGACCACGCAGACATAGCAGGAGGTGGGCGGCTCGATTCCCTCAAAGCTACACAGCGTCGGGATCGCAATGCCCGCCCGTAGCGCGGCCTGTAGGATGGTCTCGCCCGGCTCAAAAGAGACCGCGGCGTTGTCGATGGTTAGTGTGGGCACAGGCGCTCCCTTTCAGTCCCGGTGACGATTTTAACGGCTTTCACCGGACAGCTCCCGCGACACATGTCGCAGCGCACGCAAGCCGCGTCGTCGATGACATGCCGCTCGTGCGGCGTGAAGGGGATGGCCGCGACCGGACAGGCCTGAGCGCAGAGGGTGCAGCCGATGCAGTCAGCGGTGATGGTATACGCGATCAAGGCCTGACATTTCCCCGCCGGGCAACTGCCCTGCAGGTGGGCTTCATACTCGCTCCTGAAGTAGCGGATCGTGGACAGCACGGGGTTGGGCGCGGTCCGGCCCAAGCCGCACAGGCTGCCTCCGGCCACGCTGTGCGCCAGCTCTTCAAGCCGCTCGATGTCGCCCGCGACGCCCTTGCCCGCGCAGAGGCGGTCCAGAATATCCAGCATCCGCCGCGTGCCGACCCGGCAGAAGCTACAGCGCCCGCAGGACTGGCTCTGAGTGAAGGTCAGAAAGTAGCGGGCGATGTCCACCATGCAGTCGTGCTCGTCTAGCACCACCAACCCGCCGGAGCCCATCATGGCCCCCGCGCCCATCAGCGTTTCATAATCCACAGACAGGTCAGCGCAGTCGGCCGGGATGCAGCCGCCTGAGGGGCCACCGATCTGGACGGCTTTGAATGCATGGTCGTTTGCAATGCCGCCGCCGACCTGCTCGACGATCTCGCGCAGGGTCATGCCCATTGGCACCTCGATCAGCCCGCCGCGGCGGATCTTGCCGGTCAGCGAAAAAACCTTGGTTCCCGCGCTCTTTTGGGTACCGATGGCGCGGAAGCGCACCGCCCCTTGGCGAAGTATCCAAGGGACCGAGGCGAAAGTCTCGCAGTTGTTGATCAGCGTGGGCAGACCCATGAGCCCCTGCTGAGCGGGATAAGGCGGCCGCAAGCGCGGCATGCCCCGGCCACCCTCAAGCGAACGAATCAGTGCGGTCTCCTCGCCGCAGACAAAGGCACCGGCCCCCTCCTTGATCTCAAAGTCGATGGAGAAGTCCGAGCCCAGAATGTTCAGGCCCAACAGGCCGCGTGCGCGGCACTGCGCGAGTGCGGCGCGGACCCGGACCAAGGCGAGCGGATATTCGGCGCGGATATAGAAGATCCCCTCGCTCGCCCCCACCGCAAAAGCGGCGATGAGCATGCCTTCGATCACCCGGTAAGGGAAAGACTCGAGCAGCATGCGGTCCATGAATGCGCCCGGATCGCCCTCTTCGCCGTTGCAGATGATGTAGACTTTGGCACCGTTGCTCTCGCGGACCCGCTGCCACTTCAGGCCGGTGGGGAAACCCGCTCCGCCCCGGCCACGCAGTCCGGCTGCGAGGACGCGCGCGATGACCTCCTGCGGGGACAGGGAGGCCAGGCACACTTTGAGCGCCTCAAAACCGTCGTGCCGAAGATACTCCGCCAGGTCCGTCGGATCGAGCTGGCCGTAGTGTTCCGTTGCGATACGGATCTGCTTGCCCAAGAAATCGGCCACGGGCTTGTCCCTCAGGTCCAAATCGTGCTTCGGCAGCGCCGAAAATTCTGCGTCCGGAGCGAACAGGTCGCTGACGCGGTTCTGCAGCCACGCTTTCAGGCGGCCTTCCAGCGACGGCGGGCGGAACTGGCGCCGGATGATGCCCGCGACAGCCTCCGGCGTGACGTTCGCATAAAAGGAGGGCGCGCTCTCGTTGGCATGCACAATCTCCATCAGCGGCGTGCGGTGGCACATACCTGCGCATCCGACCTGTTTGACCTGGGCTTGGATACCGAGGCTTTTGACCGTGTCCAGCGCGGCCTGGTAAACGCCTGCGCTGCCGCCGGCCACGCAACAGGAGCCCAAGCCGATGCGGATCTCTCCGGCATCCTGAGCGCCGGTCTGCGCGGTTTCCGGGTTCGCTGCAGGGTCGTTTATTTGCGCGAGAAAATTCTTCAAAATCCCGGGAGCATTGGAAGGCGAGACATGTCCGTAAATGACAGAATCGATCTGGACCACGGGGGCCAGCGTGCAACAACCCAGGCAGGCCACTTTCTCCAGAGTGAAGACGCCTTGGGGGTCGGTGTCCTCGCCCTCCTTGCAGGCAAGGTGACGGGCCAAGGCGTCATAAACCGCGCCGGCACCTTTGACGTGGCAGGCGGTGCCCACACAGACCTTGACCGCATGCAATCCCGCCGGCTTGTGGCGGAACTGGGAGTAGAAGGTCGAGACGCCGGTCAGGTCGGCAGGCGAAATCTCGGTGGTCCGGCACACGTGCTGCAGCAGCGCTTCGGGCAGATAGTGGTAGCGCTCTTGGATGCCCTGCAGGATCGGTATCACCTTATCGGGTGTGGTACCGACGCGCTTAACGAGCGCATCGACCCACGCGATGGACGCTGGATCTGATGACACAGTCGGGGTACCGCTCATTTCAACGGCCTCCGATACAGGGTCTGTTTTTGCTTTTCATGCGCATCCCCAAAGGTCAAAATTTTCCGGCCCCATGATTTGTAGTCATTATGCGGGGAGGTGATGAAACAAGTCAACCCCTTTGCGGATACAGGCAACAATTCTAATTTTGGCAAAGAAACGCCTCACGGCGCCACTACGAACACAAGAAAGCCTGGGAGATCCCGTTTGTAGCAACCGTGAGGGACTTCCCTCTGCGCGTGTCCTGTCCTGTCATGACCAGAGTTGCTGCATCAGCCACGTTGACAGATGCAGTGAAAATACGATATTTTGAATCATGAAATACGTTCGCCTATTGTTCCTGTCCTCGCTCTGCGGGATAGCCCTCATGAGCTCCGCCCGCCCGGCGAATTATGACGAGTCCAAAGTCGCTCCCTATACGTTGCCGGACCCCCTCACCTTCAACAATGGCACAAAGCTCACCGCCCCTGGCCAATGGCCGCAGCGCCGTGCCGAGATCCTCGCGCTGTTTGAAGACCAGATGTACGGCGTGATCCCGCCCCCCCCCGCGATCGCACGCACGGAACAGCGCGAGAGCGGCGACGCGTTTGGCGGACGCGCAACCCGCAAACAAGTGCGCATGTGGTTCGCCAAGGACAACACCGGGCCGAAGATCGACTGGCTCATTTATGCCCCCAAAAATGCGACCAATCCCGTTCCCGCGTTCATCGGGCTCAACTTCTACGGCAACCACGCCGTGCACAGCGACCCCGCGCTCCGCGTCACCGACGCCTGGCTGCGCAACGAGCCGCAGCACGCTATTACCAACAACTGCGCCTCGGAAAAAGGCCGCGGCCTGGACGCGTCCAACTGGCAGGCCGAATACCTGATCACGCGCGGCTACGCGCTCGTCACCGCCTGTTACGGTGACATCGACCCGGATTTCGATGACGGTTACACCAACGGCGTCCACGTTCTCTTTCCGCCGCCGAAACCGCTCCCCGGCAACTATACGACCTCACTCGCCGCTTGGTCATGGGGCCTGATGCGCGGTATGGACATGATCGAAAAAGAGCCGGTGATCGATGCCAAGAAAGTCGTCGTGATCGGACTCTCTCGCCTCGGCAAAGCGGCCTTGCTGGCCGGGGCCAAAGATGACCGCTTTGCCGTCGTCATCCCCGTGCAGACCGGCGGCGGCGGCACCCCGCTCGCCAAGCGCGACTACGGCGAGAATGTCTCGACCCAAAATGCGAAGTTCCCACACTGGTTCTGCGGCAATTTCCGCAAGTACAGCGACAACGAGGCCGCCCTGCCCTTCGACCAGCACATGCTGCTCGCGGCGTGCGCACCGCGCCCTCTTTATGTCTCCAGCTTCCCCGGAAAGTGGTTCGACCCCTACGGCGAGTTCTTGAGCCTGAAGGCCGCTGAACCGGTCTACACCTTCCTCGGCCTGCCCGGACTACCTGCCACCGAGTGGCCCGCGGAACTCACGCCTGTCTCATCCACGCACCTGGGCTATCACCGCCGCCCCGGCGAGCACGCGGTCTCCCTGTACGACTGGTCATGCTATCTCGCGTTCACCGACCGCGCATTCAAAAAAACCATCGACTGGCAGCCGACAACAACCGACACGTGGAAGGGGTTCACGCGCTTCCGGTTCACCGTCGACAGCTGCCCCTGCTGGGTGGCGGTTCCGAAGACCCCGCGGCCAGGCAATCAGTGGGTTTGGTGCCTCGAATTTCCCGAGGCGTTCGACACGCGCACCGGCGTGGTCAAACTCGTCGAGGACGGCTTCTTCTATGTGCACATGAGCGTTGGCAACACGTTTGGCTGCCCCTCCGCGCAAGCGCATCTTGATGCGTTTTACAATTTACTCGTCGCAAAAGGACTCAGCGCCAAAGGCACGCTCATCGGCGTCAGCCGCGGCGGTCTCTATGCCTACCGCTTCGCCGCGCGTAACCCCGAAAAGGTCGTCTGCATCTACGGTGACGCTCCCGTCTGCGACTTCAAAAGCTGGCCCGGTGGCAAAGGCAAGGGCAAGGGCAGCAAAGGCGACTGGGCCAGCCTGCTGAACTGTTACGGATTCAAAGATGAAGCCGAAGCTCTGGCCTTCAAAGGCAATCCGGTTGATCTGCTCGAACCCCTGGCAAAGGCAGGCATTCCGCTCATCCACGTTGTCGGCGATATCGATGATGTGGTGCCTGTTGCGGAAAACACGGCGATCATCGAGCAGCGTTACAAGGCGCTCGGGGGGACGATCAGCGTTTTTCACAAACCGGCGGTCGGCCACCATCCGCACGGGCTGGACGATCCAACGCCCGTGGTTGAGCTGATCAAAACCTACACCGCACGCTGGGACGCCGAAAACTGCAAGTGACACCTGCCACGCCTGCTCCTGAGATCCTGCTCATTGCGGTCAACGCGCGCTACAGCCATTGCGCTTATGCCGCGCGTTCGCTCCAAGCCAATCTCGGAAAACGTGCGGGCAGCGCACAGATTATTGAAGCCGATCTCGAGGTCACACCGCTGCAGCTCGCCTCTCAGGTTGCTGAGACCAACCCGCGTGTCGTCGGCTTCTCGGTCTACCTCTGGAACGTGCGCCTCGTCGAAGCCACCGCCCGCATCCTGCGTGCCGTCTCGCCACACCTTCGGCTCGTCGCGGGCGGCCCCGAGATCACGAGCGGCTACGCGGGTGCGTCGCTCTTCGACGCGGTCATTATCGGCGAAGGCGAGACGGCCTTCCGCACCCTTTGCGAAGGCTGGCTCTCGACGACCTCTGACCGTTCGACCGAGCCGCTCCCTTCATCACCCATAACCGCGCCTGAAGGACGACCGGCCCCGCAATGCGCTCGCGGTTGCGCCGTGGTGAGCGCCCCCCCCGAAGACCCCTCGGCGCTTGTCCTGCCGTATCACCTCTACTCCGACGCTGACCTCACCCAGCGCACGATCTACGTCGAATCCAGCCGCGGCTGTCCCTACCCCTGCGCCTACTGCACCTCGGCCAGCACAGGGCTGCGCCTCATTCCGCTGGAGCGTCTGCTGCCCGCGCTCGACACCCTTTGGCAACGTGGCCTGCGGCGCTTCAAGTTCCTCGACCGCAGCTTCAACGCGCCGGTGGCGCACGCAGCGGCTCTGCTCGACTTTTTTCGCAACCGTGCCACGCCGGACATGAGCCTGCACTTCGAGGTCAACACCGATCATTTGCACGCAAGCATCGCCGCGCTCATTGCATCTTTCCCGAAAGCTGCCCTGCATCTGGAAGCCGGCCTCCAAACCTTAAACCCGCACGTGGCCGCCCTCGTTGGGCGGAGCCCAGACACACAGACAACACTCGCCAATCTGAAGTTCCTCACACAGAACACGGGGGCCATTGTTCATGCCGACCTGATCTTCGGCCTGCCCCGCGAGGATGAGGCCTCGTTCGAGAACGGCTTTAACGCGCTCATCGCGACATGTCACCCCCCTGAAGTGCAGGTGAACCTGCTTAAGTCACTCCCCGGCACGCGTCTCGCTCACGACGCGGCAACGCTCGGCCTTGTCTTCAACGCTGAACCACCCTACGAGTTGCTGCACTCCGACGTCATGACGTTCGACACGCTCATGCGTCTCCAGCGCTTCGCGCGCTGCTGGGAATTGGTACATAACCGCGGACGATTCCCGAACGCGGTCCGCGCGATCCACGCGGCCTGCAACGGTGGCTATTACCGCGCCTATCAGTTGCTCGCCGCACGGATCCATGCCGAGGAAGGCAAACTCTTCGCGATCGGACTTGCCGGCATGTCACGGCATGTGCACGCTCACCTCGTTGAGGCGTGCGGGGTATCCCCAACCGTCGCCGACGACATCCTCGCCGACGACCTGAACAAAAAACCGCTCAAGGCGGGTCACAACACCCCTGCCACTCCTCCTCGCAAGGAACACGGCTCTGGCCAACCAAGCTTATCATGAGCGTCGAAAACGTCACCCCGTATGGCTCTAACGAAAGCAAACGCGTACAGATAACGCATGCGTTCGACAGCATCGCTCGCCGTTACGACAGAATGAATCGGATTCTCTCGTTCGGCATTGATCTCTGCTGGCGCCGGCGTGCGTTGCGGCATCTGCGCAGCCTGCCGCACGCCCTCATACTTGACGTCGCCACCGGGACCGCAGATTTCGCGATCCTGGCCGCACACCTCCTGCCGCAGGCACGGATCACCGGCATCGATCTGTCTGAATGCATGCTGGAAGCCGGGCGCAAGAAAGTGGCTGGCGCAGGCCTCGCTGAGCGCCTCACGCTATTGGCCGGCGACGGACTCGCACTCGACTTTCCAGATGGCACGTTCGACGCCGCGACAGTTGCGTTCGGCGTGCGCAATTTTGAAAATCTCTCCGACGGCCTCACAGAAATCAGGCGCGTGCTAAAGCCCGGCGGCCACGTCGTTATCCTTGAGCTTTCCGAACCCGAGGTATTCCCTATGCGACAACTCTACCGCCTCTATCTTCGGCACATGATCCCGTTCGTCGGACGCCTGTTCACCG
>JBBRJN010000156.1:0-7301 GCA_038219365.1 Kiritimatiellia bacterium
CGCGTCCCCGCGGTGTCTTGGATGCGCCCTTTTCATTCGATGGCGTCCGTGTTCCCGGCGTGTGTTGCCGCGTCCGGTAGGGATGGCTCCCCGAGCCGTCCGCCGGTCCAGCACACACACTCTGAGCGTTTCTGTAGGGTGAAGATTTTGGGTTGCCGGCTTTGCCCGCGTTAGGCAAGGAGGTCGTAGAGTGCAGGGTCTTTGAGCTTCACCTCGTCGGGGGTCAGCCCGTCAAGCTCGTGCGGGAAGACGACCCAGTCGTCGGTCTCGCGTACGTAATAGTCGGGTTTCATCGCGGTCTTGTTCATGCTCGGCTTCCAGTACACGGTCGCCAGCCGGACCTCCGCGCCGAATGGGGCCAGACGGTCAAAGACCGCGCGGGCGGTGTTGCCTGTGTCGAAGACGTCATCGATGACTAGCACGCGCGAACCGGCCACAACCGAGCGGAAGATGTCCTCCGCGTTTTCAAAGACCACTTCGCGGTTTTGTGTCTGGATGCCGGTATAGGACTGACATTTGAGAACGCGGTGGCGCGGGCGTAAGCCGTGGTAATGCAGGAACTCGTGTATGCAGACGCCAACCGGTGCGCCGCCGCGCCACAGGGCGATGAGATCTTCAGGAAGCCAGCCTGAGTCAAGAATCATGCGGGCGAGCCGGAAGCTGTCGCGAAGGTAATCGTTTGCCGAGATGTAGATTTTGTTTCCCATAAGCGCCTCACCGCGGCATGAGCTTCATGTAGGCCTTGAACAGTGCGGGACCCCAGAAGACCCAGATTGTGGCGGCTGCGGAAATATAGGGCCCGAAAGGGATGCGGCTCTGTAGCTTGATCCCGCCGAAAGCGATGAGAAGCAGCCCGCTGATGCTGCCCAGCAGCGACGACATGAAGACCGTGAAGAACACCGCTTTCCAGCCGAGGAACGCGCCGATCGCGCCCATTAACTTGACGTCGCCGAACCCCATGGCCTCTTTTTTGAACGCTTTTTCGCCGAGCCAGGCCACCCCGAAGAGCAAGCCGAAACCGGTCGCCATGCCGATGCACGAAGAGAGTAGCCCCTGCCACCACACCTCGTGCGAATGAAGGGCTGGCACCAGTGCGCTCAGGATCGGCCCTGCCACCATGCCGCCGATGGTCACCGAGTCCGGAATGATGAAGTGCTCGAAGTCGACAAAGGTGCCAAGGACCAGTCCTGCGAGGAAAACCCAGTAGATGGGAACGATAAGCGGGTGGGGGATCGGCAGCATGTGCATGGCCGGCGCGGCTGCCCATTTCATGAAGACCGCCAAAAAAAGCATGGCGGTGAGCAATTCCACGAGGGTGTAGCGGAAAGCGATTGGCCCTTTACACGATGCGCACTTGCCTCTCAGAAAGAGCCAGCTCGCGACCGGAATGTTCAGGTACCAAGGGATCAACGTGTTGCAGTGCGGGCAATGCGAGCGCGGCGTAACCACGGACTCATCACGCGGGATACGGTAGATGCAGACGTTCAGGAAACTGCCCACGCAGGCTCCGAACCACGTCGCGAAAAAAGCGAACAACAGGAAATAAAAACGGATATCGATAGGCTGGTCAATCATACGGGTGCACGCTCACATTCTTAAGTTGTCGCTATGATACCTTTTGCCTGTCTACCCCGGCAACGCGTTTCTCTCACGAACTTACAGTTCAAGCAGCGTCAGCAAACCGAAGGCCGTTTCACCGAGTCGTGCTTCGGGGTCTGGAGCATCCCAGTAGCCGCCATCCGAGGGGGCGCTGCGCTGGGTGTTGATCAGGCGTTGCGCGAGGTCACGCCTCCAGTCGAGCGGACGGTTGTCCTGTACGAGTTGGCCATTGCCCACGCGGTTTACAAGGTGCGCGCTCTGCCACGCGGTTGCGTTGCCAGAGGGCACCGGCGGCCATTCGGAGGCGAGCGCGGAGAGCCGGTTTGTCGCGTCACTTGCTGGTGGCAAAGGGGCTCCGACTCCTGCGGTGGCTTGCGCCTCTTTCCAGAAACGGAGGGCGTTTGTTGGAGCGTTCGGTTCGAGCGTTTTTGCCGCGTCTGAAAGACCTTGCAACAGGTGGGTGCGTGCGGCGGAGTCGGGCATGACGCGGGACAGGGCGATGAGTCGCCACGCGTGCGTTTCAAGGTCGTCGAGGCGATCGGCGGCATGCGCGTCTAACCAAAGCGAGGCACGGGCGGTCACTTCGGAGTAGCCCGGTTGACGCGAAGCGTTCAGGGACAGCAGGATGATTGACGTGAGGCGTACCCGATTGGTAAGGCCCCAGGAGCCGTCGGTGTTCTGGCGTGCGGCAAGCCAAGCCGCGGCCTGGCTCACCGCATGGTCAACCTCGTTCTGCATGGAGGTGTCGAGCGACGCTCCCGGCTGACGTATGGAGATAACTCCTATACCCGCTCCGAAGACGACAGCGGCTGAAAAAATCAGTGTGGCGAGCAGGTTCGACATGGACAGACGGGGAAACATTCTTTATTCTCCTTGATTCACTTTGGACAGTTTATCTGATTGGCCGGTGAAAGGAAAGCGGATCAAAATGAGTGTGTTCATGGCGGTTGTTTGGCTGGCGCTCCTGACGTTCATGCCGGGACTCGAAGCGCGCGCTTCGATTCCCCTGTCGTTTTTTCATCACGAGACGCGGGCGGCCTTGGGGCTGCCCGTGGGGATCGTGGTTTGTTTTGCTGCCAATCTGGTAGTCGGCGTGGTGACCTTCTGGCTGATGGGGCCGGTGGTGCAGTCGCTGCGGCGCTGGGGCTGGTTCGAGCGCAGGGTCTGGCCGCGGTTTGAGCGCACGCGGCACAAGTTGCACCCGTATGTGGAGCGTTATGGCGAGTGGGGCCTGGCGGTTTTCATCGGCGTGCCGTTGCCGGGGACGGGTGCCTACACCGGCGCGTTCGGCGCGTTTCTGCTGGGGATGGACAAGCGCAAGTTTCTGATCGCGAATTTCCTGGGTGTGCTGTTGGCCTGTGTGGCGGTCACGGTGATCTGCCTGCTGATTGACCAAGGGATGGTGGCCGACGACAGCCTGATCCGCAAACTCTTTTTAAAAAGCGTGAAGATTGATGAATGATAGCGTCACTCCGGTTGAAACGGTGTCCGTATCCAAGAAAGGACGCGGACTTTGTCTTTTGTCGGGCGGCTTGGATAGCCAACTCGCGATTTGCTTGCTGCGGGAACAGGGGCTAGAGATCGAGGCTGTCGTGTTCTCGAGTCCGTTTTTTAAAATTTCAGCGGCCCAACAAGCTGCTGAAAACTTGAAGGTCAAACTTCACATTGTCCCTTTCACTCACGACATTCTGGAGCTCGTGAAGCATCCTCCGAACGGATTCGGCGGAGCGCTCAACCCGTGCATCGACTGCCATGCGCGCATGATCAAGCGGGCAGGGGAGCTGATGGCTGAAGGGGGCTTCGATTTTGTTGCGACGGGCGAGGTTCTCAACCAGCGGCCCATGTCGCAGAACCGGCGTTCGTTGGACATTGTCGCGCATGATGCGGCGTTGAATGGGCGCCTGTTGCGGCCGTTGAGTGCGCTGTTGCTGGAACCGACTTTGCCGGAGACGGAGGGCATTGTGGACCGCAGCCGGCTGCTGGGGTTGAACGGCCGCTCACGCAAGCCTCAGATGGAACTGGCCGCGAAATACGGGATGAAGGAGTATCCCTCGCCTGCGGGCGGCTGTCTGCTGACCGAGAAAGGCTTCTGCCGCAAGCTGGCGGATCTGCGGGACCATGAGGGGTTGGCTAATGAGCGGTTGGTGTGGCTGTTACTTTTTGGACGGCACTTCCGGTTGCCTGGCGGTGCAAAGTGCTTGGCCGGGCGTGACGCGCATGACAACGCCTCGCTGAAAAAGGCGCAGGGCGAAGGGGATGTGTTGCTGTACACCGTGAATGTGCCGGGGCCAACGCTGCTGATCCCTTGCGGGGCGAGCGAAGAGGACCTTGCGCTGGCGGCGGGAATCTGTGCGGCCTATGGCGATCATGGCAAGCGAACCGAGGTGAAGGTCAGGATCATGCGTGGCGCAGACGCTGAAGAGCGGCTTGTTGCGCCTTTGTCGAAAGAGCGTTTTCTCGGCTGGATGCAATAAAAAATATGCGACGCGGTGACCGCGTCGCGTTTGCTATAGAGAGCGCAAAGATCGTGCGTACGACTTAGCGTGAGGGCGCAGAACCCTTGAAAAACATCACGAGCAGGCCGACGATAACTAACAGGAGCAGGACGATCACAGCGATCCAGATTTTGTTGGCATTTGATTTTTTGCCGAATTCTTTGGGCGGCTCAACGTTGCGCTTCTGCTGGATGACGATCGTTGTGCGGGGGATGGAGTAGGGCTCCGGTTTTTCAGTCTGCGGAACATCATCGCCCTCGATCATCACCGGGACTTCGCCGATAAGGAGAATGTCGTTTCGGAAAATCAGCTTTTCTTTGACCGGTTCGTTGTTTACTTTTGTCCCGTTTGTAGACCCCAAGTCGCGGATCATGAAAGCGGTGTCGCTTTTCTCAATCTCACAGTGCGTACCGGAGACAGACGCGTCCTGAAGAATCCAGTCGCATCCCTCCCTGCGGCCAATTCGGGTGACCACTTGATCCAGTGCCACACGTTGTCCCTTCAAGGGACCATCCAACACAAGCAGACAAGCCATATTAAAGAACCTCTAATAGGAAAAGAATAAACATAGCTTAGCCATCACATGCGTATAAGTCAATGACGAGCTTAAACCGCGTAGCAAAAATCACGTCACAACTCCCCGACATACCCCATTTGCTGCAGGAGCCAAAAGTTTTTCATCCAGTCTTTTTCGACCTTCACCCACAACTCAAGGGTCACTTTAACGCTGAAGATGTCGGATAGCTCCGGCTCCGCGCACTGCCGAACATATTTAAGGGTCCGTCCTTTGGGCCCGATGACCATGCCTTTCTGCGAGTTACGGTTGACATAGACCGTGGCAGAAACGTTCCATGCGGTTGGACTTTCCTCGATCTTTTCAACTTTCACGGCTATCTCGTGTGGCAGCTCGTCGTGCAGGCGTGACAGAAACTTTTCACGGATCACATCGGCAATCGCCAGTTTGCGGGGGTAGTCGGTGACGATATCTTCGGCAAAGAGGTACTCCTCTGAAGGCTTGGCCAGCGCATAGAGCTGCGCGACCAGGTCCAGCGCTCCGGACGGATGGATGGCTGATGTCTTCACCCAGGTCACTTCGCGCTGTATCTGCTTTTCGGCTTGGATGATCTGCCACAGATCTTTGAAAGCCGCCTCGTAAAACGGCACCATGTCACTTTTATTGAGGACAAAAACGACTGGCTGTTCGGCGTATAGGGCACGGCGCATCCAGCCGTCATCCTCCATGTGCGGACGATGGCCTGCGTCGAACACGACGAGCAGGATGTCCACGCCTGCCGAGGCCTGCCGTGCCATGCGGTTCATGAGTGTGCCGAGCGCACTTTCAGACTTGTGCAGACCGGGCGTATCAAGAAAGACAAGCTGGCCATTGTCGTCTGTGAGGATGCCTCGCACCGTGTTGCGCGTGGTCTGAACGACGGGGCTGACGATGCTGACCTTCTCGCCAACCATGCGGTTCAGCAAAGTCGACTTTCCAGAGTTGGTGCGCCCGACAATCCCGACTACCGCGCAGTTTTTTTTGTGAGTGGGGTCCGGGTCGCTCATGGTGTTGTTCCGCATTTTGTGTTGTTGCCGTTCGGCCCGCTGTTGATTTTTGAGGCGCCGCTAAAGTAAAGGGTTTGTCCGGTCGCATCCAAAACCGCGCGCCACAGGTCACTGTTGAGGTTCACTTTTTGACGCTCGATTGTCGCCAGTCGGATCGGCACCAGCGTGTACCAGTCCTCCTGGTTTCCGACCACGCAGTCGGTCCGGCCAGCCATGGCGGCATGCACCGCATTACGCGCCAGCATGTAGCAGCGGATGGCGTCGGTGCCTTTGGCCGGCACACTGCGGATCGTGTAACTTGGGTCGAAGTACTTGACGGACGCTTCGCGCTTGTTCGCTTTGAAGTGTTCGGCAATGCGCTGCTTCAGGTACTCCCCGATGTCCTTCTTGAGGATGTTCCCGGACGCGTCTTTGCGCTCGGGCTCATTCGCGATGTGGCGTTGCCCGGCGCCCTCGGCAACGACAATGACCACATGGTCCTTGAAGCGGTCAAAGCGGTAGTCGAGCGCCGCCAGCAATCCGTGCGGGCCGTCCATCTCGAAGTCAAGCTCGGGGATGAGACAGAAATTCACAACCGGGTTGGCCAGCGAGGCATAGGCGGTGATGAAGCCCGAATCGCGCCCCATGAGTTTAACGAGTCCGATGCCGTTGAAGGTGCCTTTGGCTTCGGTGTGGGCGGCTTGGATGATCCGAGTGGCCTCACCGACGGCGGTTTCGAAGCCGAAGCTGCGGCCCACAAAGTGGAGGTCGTTGTCGATAGTTTTCGGGATGCCGATCACGCTGACCGCGAGTTTGCGGCGCTTGCACTCCTCTGCGATGTCGTGGGCCGCACGCAAGGAGCCGTCACCCCCGACGCAGAACAGCAGGTTGATGTTCATGCGCGCCAGCGTGTCGACGATCTCGCCGGTGTCCTGCTGGCCGCGTGAAGAGCCCAGCAGCGTGCCGCCCTGCTCATGAATGGTGTCGACGTTGTCGGTGTCGAGCATGAGCGGTTCATAGCCGTAACGCGGGATGAGCCCCGCATAACCGTAGCGAATGCCGTAGATGGTTTTGATGCCGTAGTCGAACATCAGGATTTCGACAAGTCCTTTAATCACATGATTCAGACCGGGGCAGAGTCCGCCGGCGGTCACGATGCCCACCCGGCTCCACGCCGGGTCATGGAAAATCTTGTGATGGGGCCCCGCACGCTCGAAAGACGGTGTCATGCCGAGCCGCTCAGAAAGGGCTTGGAGGTTTTTGACATTTTCGGTGACCAGGATACGGTCATCGTCATCAATGAAGTCGCGGTTGCGGATCGGGGAATCTATTTTGCACACACCCAAAGTTTCCACATTGAGCGTGTAGTCCTTTGGGTTCTCAAAAATTTTCGCGAGGAACGACATGTGAATCACCTTTCTTGACCGGAATTTCAGTATACGTTGAATTCCTAATCAGGTCAATTGACATGCACCGCGTTTTTTGGTTTAATTACCCCTCATTTTACGCGTCATTGGACCATAGCTCAGTTGGTAGAGCACGACACTTTTAATGTTGGGGTCGTGGGTTCGAATCCCACTGGTCCAACCATCTTACGGTGGACGAAAAGCCGCTGAATCATTGAGATTTGGCGGCTTTTTTGTTTTTTTAAGTATGGCCTTAATATGG
>JBBRJN010000157.1:0-7291 GCA_038219365.1 Kiritimatiellia bacterium
CAGATCCGACGCAACGTTGAAGGAGGCAGGTACCATATCACCACGCGCGGGATGGGTCGGCGGGAGTTCCTTTCCTGCGACCTCGACCGGGATCATTTCATCGGACTGCTGCAGGAGCTTGTGGGGCTAGGTCGGGGACAGGTCTTAAGCGACCGTTCACATGATTGTAAACCTTCACGTTGACGCAGCCTATTGAGCACTTTATGGATTGTATCGTACTTGGCGAGAAAGGCACGGCCTCCACCGCACCCGAATCATGCCTAACCTGACTCCAGAACAGCGCGCCCGGGAAACGATCGACGCGATACTCGCGGCGTCGGGCTGGGCCGTCCAATCGAAGGACGCAGTCAACCTCGCGGCATCGCGCGGCGTCGCCATTTGCGAACTCTCCTTTGCCACGGGTGCGCCGAATTACACGCTTTTCGTCGACGGCAGAGCCATCGGCACCGTTGAGGCCGGGTTCTACGTGGACAAGCGCGACCGCCAGACGCGCAACGTCCGCTGGGAGCAGCTCGACGAGGTCCTCGCCTACGACGCCTCCGACCTCGACCGCGACGTGGTCGCGCCCGACCAGATCCGCAAAGTGGCAGAGGCGTTCCGCCTCTGTTCTTCAGAACAAGAACAGCGGCGAGACGCCGCTGCCACGATTCCAGAGGTCGAGGTCTGCACCTGGCAGCGCACCTCCAGCCTCACGCCGGAACAGATCCTCAGCGCCTTCCGCAACAGCTACAACCCGCGCATCGCCGTCACCGTGGACATGATCGCCACCGGCATGGACATCAAGCCGCTGGAGATCGTCTTCTTCATGCGCAGCGTCGCCTCCAAGAACTTCTTCGAGCAGATGAAAGGCCGCGGCGTGCGCGTCGTGTCCGACACCGAGATGGAGCAGGTCAACCCCGGCGTCAAACGCAAGACCCGCTACCTGATCGTTGACGCCGTGGGCGTGTGCGAGCGGGTGCTCACCGAATCCCGCCCCCTGGAAAAGAAACCCACCGTCACCTTCGAGAAGCTCCTCGACGCCGCCGCGCTCGGCACCACCGAGGTCGTCGTCGTCGAATCGCTGGCCGGCCGCCTCATCCGCCTCGAACGCCGCTTCGACGGGGAGTTGGAGGCCGAGGTCGTGAAGACCGCCAAAGGCCAGACGCTCTCCGGGATTTCCAAAGCCATGCTCGCCGCGCTCGATCCCGATCATATAGAGACCGAAGCTCGTCGCCTTATGGTGGCCGCACAGAGTGGCAGCGGCGTCTCGCCGCTGGATGGGCATAGCGGCAGCGGCGTCTCGCCGTTGGATGGGCATAGCGGCAGCGGCGTCTCGCCGTTGGATGGGCAGGGGAGCAGTGGCGTCTGGCCGCTGTTTGCAGCCGAAGACCAGAGCCGAGACGGCTCTGCCACTTTGTTGAACTACTTCGACCCCGAAGCGACTGTTGCTTTTCTTTCCGGTGACCTTCCTCACTGGCGACAGCCGGGAACAACCTACTTCGTCACGTTCAGACTCGCGGATTCACTGCCGCAAGAACTGCTAAAACGATGGCGCAACGAGCGAGACGCCTGGATGGCTTCGCATCCCGAGCCGCATGACGAGCCAACCCGCCGCGAATACTACGAGTTGTTCCCGCAGCGACTCCAGAAGTGGCTGGATGCCGATTCAGGCTCATGTGTGTTGGCCTTGCCCGAAATCAAGCCACTCGTCGAAGGCGCACTTCGACACTTTGACGGACAGCGCTACACGTTGGACGAATTCGTGGTCGCCGCCAATCATGTGCATGCAATTCTCTCCCCGCGCGATGGGCACGACCTCTCCGAGATTCTGCACTCCTGGAAATCCTTCACCGCACACGAGATTCTCAAAGTGGAAGCGGCGTCCCGCCGCTTAACAGATGCTCAGCAGAGCCGAGACGGCTCTGCCACGATCAAAGTCTGGCAGAAGGAGTCGTTCGATCACATTGTCCGCAACCCTGCCAGCATGGATCACTTTCGCGCCTACATTCGGGCGCATGGTTCAAAAAGTGGCAGCGGTGTCCCGCCGCTGTTCTATTGCCATGAAACCGCCGACTTTTTGTATCTTACACCGACGGACAAACAGCGGCGAGACGCCGCTGCCACTTTGATCCGGCACGCCCTCGCCCCGCTCGCCACCAACCCCGACCTGCGCAACCTGCTCAAGCGGATCGCCAAGGCCTCCGAGCAGACGCGGATCGTGGCGGAGGTGGAGCGGCGGTTGAGCGTGGTGGAGGAGTTGGAGTCGGTGGTGTCGGCCAACCTCCAGCGGGCGGCACGTTTGCGGCAGGCGGTCTTGCAGAAGGCATTTACAGGGGAACTGTGAAAGGTAATTATGGCAACTCGAATCCACGTATTTGCGATCGCGGTTGAAATGTACCAAAAGGCAACAATCAAGAAAGTTGACTATGCAGAGAATGATGCCAACGGCTTTGTTAAAGCTTGGCAAACGATTGGAGCTAACCCCTCGGACTGCGTTACGCTGCTAAGCGCAAATGCCACCAAAACAGCAACCGAATCGTCTTTTAAGAAGTTCCTCAACGGTGTCGCAAAGGGCGATCTCGTGGTGTTCTTCTTTGCTGGCCACGGTGTCGCGTACAATGACGTGAGCTACTTTACCACGCACGATACCCAGCCAGGGGACATCAAGTCGACGAGCATTTCGCTTGCCTCAGTACTGAAGCAATTGCGCGAATGTAATAGTGAGCGCGTGCTTCTATTCATCGACGCATGCGAAAGCGGTCTTCCTATATCTGAAGGCATGAGGTCAATCACGAGTAGTTTCTCTAGCGAGGGAATGAGTATTTTCTGCCAGGACGCTGAGCATCACGCTGGATTTGCGGCGTGCATGGTTGATGAGTCATCATGGTCAAGTGCTAAGTTCCAGCACGGCATCTGGTCGTATGCTGTTATGCAAGCGCTTTCAGGCGATGCCAAGGACGCTTTAGACAAGGGCACTCTTGTGACAAGCGATTCGCTTCGTGACTACTTGTCTGCTGAAGTGCCCCGACTTTTAAGAAGTACTCACACGGGTAACGAAACTCAAACGCCTTGCTGGTTTGGTAATGCAACGAAGCAGTTCATTGTCGCAGACTTGACGCAAATCTTTGCGGACAGAGCGGCAAAAACAAGCACACTTGGAAGTATCTTGAAGGCGTCAAGCTTACGAGGAGAAAAGTTCGGAAGTGTGCGCAGTCTTAGTGGGTTCAAAAAGGGACATCACGTCCCCGACAGGCACTCCAATGCGACCGAGTCATTTGTAAGGGGTGTTGGACATGAAGAAGTGAAAGCACAAGCAGAAGCCATTCACGAAAGGATTCGAGCCAACTTTAGCTATAAGCGAAAGGACATTAACTACGAATGCGATGATGGGGTCGCAATTATCAAGACCCCTGATTTCGATGTGAACCTTTTGCTCGTGCAAAATTCTGACGATGCCGCTGGATACGTGCTGACTACCGAAGTGGGATTCATTAGACGGATGGAGGTTGTAACGGAAGACGGCTTCAGCAATGTGTTTTCAAGCTATTGTGATACCGTAGTCATCGATTTCGCTCGTCGCCTCGATATAGAGGCGAAGATCGATGATGTTGAAAGCATTCCTGAGTTCAAAAAACACTTTAAATATGAAGCGGACTGTTCTTCATTCACGCTGGATATTCCATCACATCAAATCCGAATTCACGTCACCGCCGATAAGATGACCATATCCTTGGTGAGGTCGGGCAACATTAAGACTCTATTGAGAAAAGCACAAAGTGCTTTGGCAACGCTTGGTAATTCAGGAGTTATTCTGACGTTACCAGAGAAAGGCTCCCCTTGAGCAATCCCACCGCCCTTGCCCAAAAACTCTGGAACTATTGTTCGATTCTCCTCGACGACGGACTGTCGTACGGCGACTATGTTGAGCAGTTGACTTGCCTGCTGTTCCTCAAGATGGCTACGGCGCGGACAGGTCTTAAGGCCTACCCGTTTTAACGAAAGGCCGTTTACAATGAAAAAAACAACCCAAATAGGGCTTCTGTTGGCGGTGGGCGCACAACTGATGGGAGAGGTTCGGGCGGCAGCTCCGTCCGCGCCGCTTTCGGGCGAGAGGTCGCTTGAGGAACAGTTCCTCGAATTGCCGATGTCGGCACGACGGCACACGGGGCCGCTGTTCTGGCTGCACGGGGACGAGTCGCCGGAACGGCTGAACGCGATTCTGGACAAGGTGGCAGAGGGCGGCAACGGCACCTTTACGGCCGAGTCTAGGCCGCATAAAGAGTGGCTGGGTGAAGGGTGGTACCGAGATCTCGGCGTCTGCCTCGACGCCGCCAAGCGGCTGGGTATGCAGATGTGGATTTTCGATGAGGACTGGTGGCCGAGCCAGACCGTCGGGGGCAAGGTGCCGGAAGCGGTTGCGGCGAAGCGGCTAGTCGGTACGGCCGTACAGGTTCCACCCGGAGGGGTCTACACGGGTGTGCCGGGGCAAGAGAAGAATTTCATCGCGCTGGTCGCAGGCCGGCTCTCGGAGGAGGGTGCCGTTGAAGCCGCAACGCTGCGGGATCTGACCGCAAAAGCGCGCGAGGGCCACATCGTCTGGACACCTCCGGCGGACGGCAAGCCGTGGCAGGTCATGACGTTCTCGTGGAAGATGGCTCCGGCACTCAAACAGGGCAATCGCTTGGCGGTCGACGGCATGAGCCCCGACTGTGTGGCATGGTACATCAAGACGGTTTATGAACCCCATTACACGCGGTTCGGCAAGGATTACGGCAAAACGATCCAAGGGTACTTCTACGATGAGCCCGAGACGCCGGGCGATTGGGGTACCGCGCTCAATGAGACGTTCAAGGCACGGGGTGTGGAGTGGATGCCCGCGTATGTGGCGTGGAAATTCAAACTCGCGGGCGAGGCGCAGGCGGCGGCGGCCTATCAATACGCCGAGTCGCGTGCCGAGACATGGGGCCGCGTGATGTTCGGCGGGATCGCCGACTGGTGTCGCAAACATGAGGTGTCTTCCATCGGTCACTTCATGGAACACAGCAGCCTTTACGTCAACAGCGAATACTGCGGCGGCGATATGATGCGGCTCCAGAAATACAGCTCCATGGGCGGCATGGACGCGGTTTTCGACCAGTTCGTGATGGGACGGCGGGTCGCCCGTGACGCACCGTGCTGGCAGACGCCCAAGCTCGCCAGTTCCATCTCCCACGCATACGGCAAGGCGGATGACCGCGCCATGTGTGAGATTTTCGGCGCGCGTGGCCAGGATCTCACCTATTCCGAGATGAAATGGTGGGCCGACCACATGCAGGTCTCGGGCATCAACTTCCTGATTCCGCACTCCTTCAACCCGCGTGCCCCCAACGATAAAGACTGCCCGCCCTACTTTTACAACGGCGGCTACGAACCGCGTTACGCGCTTTTTCGCGTGTGGGCAGACTATGCCAGCCGCATCTCGCTGCTGCTCACGGGCGGGCGGCACGTGTGCCCTGTGGCGGTGCTCTTCAGCGGTAACGCCAAAGGCGTCGGCGCGTACACGACGCCGGAGGACCTCACCTCCGCGTTGCAGGATGCGCTCTACGACTGCGACTGGCTGCCGTTCGAGCGTTTCGAGGACAGCGTCACGAAGGTCAAAGGCAACGAACTGTGGCTGCACGGCGAGCGTTACCGTGTGCTGGTGGTGCCGCCCACAGAGGGCATTACCGTCGAAACGCTCGAAAAGGCCAAGCGTTTTTTCGAGTCCGGCGGGGTGGTGGTGGGGTACGGTCGCCTGCCGATCCGCTCGCTGACCGTGGGTCAGGGCGCGGCGGATATAGCCCGTTTGCGCGATGCGCTCTGGGGCGCGGACGCGAAACAGGGGCTGACCGCTTGCCGAACGGGCAAACGGGGAGGGCGCAGTTACTTTTTGGCTGAACAGCCGACGCCGGAGGCGCTCACCGCCGTGCTGACAGATGCAGGCGTGCCTCCCTCGGTCCACGTGCGGGCAGGTGAGACGGACGGCTGGGTACACGCGCTGCGCCGGGTGGACCGCGAGGGCCGCGACGTGCTGCTCATCGCGAATCAGAACACGAATGCGGCCGTGCGCACGCTCTCACTCAATGTGCCGGGGGTGACAGGCGCGCCGGAAATCTGGGACGCGATGCGGAACGAAATCGCCGCCGTACCATGGCGGCAGGAGGCGGACGGCGTGACCTTTGAACTGACACTGGCACCGCTCGAAAGCGCGCTGGTGCGTTTCGGCGGCAGGGATGTGCGTCCGTCACGGCTCGGAGCATCGTCCAAGCCAGCGGCGACGTTTGCTGTGATGCCAGACGCGGCGGCTGTGCCGGCGGTCTATCCTGTGCCGGAAAAGGGGCAGAAGAGCCCGTGCGCAGGCACCGCGTTTCAAGGCGAGGTCACGATGGCGGACGGTGCCATCAAACCTGGCCAGCGTGCGTACCTCGTGTGCGAGATGACGGACGGCGCGGCGGAGGATGCTGCGTCCGTGCGGTTGAACGGCGCGTATGCGGGCGGGTTTATCGGCAAGCCCTATCGGCTGGAGATCACCCGGTTCCTGAAAGCCGGACGCAACACCGTGCGTATTGAGCCGTTTGCCGTTGAGAAGGTGAGAGTCGAGTTATATTGAAACCGTGGAGAGGGACGGTTCCCCGAACCGTCCGCCGTTCCCTAGGGTAGTGCGGTTCTCCGATGAGCTAAAATCAGATGGCCTGCTGCGCACTGCCGAAAGAAATAGCCGTGATCCGATTGACAGAAACCAAGGGTCCATAATACAGTGTCTACCACAACTATTTATGGGGCAGGCAGTGATCGACAGGAGTCTTGGTTATGACCTATGTTGAACGAATAAATACGGAGCTGGTCATACCCAATAAGTTTGAGTTTGACGCGATCGATCTTTTCGCTGGGTGCGGTGGGTTATCGTTGGGCTTTGAAGCGTGTGGAATCCGGACAGATGGCTATGAGATGGAGGATCACGTATGCGTACCATGGGAATGAGTGTTTTTCTTGCAGCGTTAAGCATGGCTTTGTTTACCGGGAGCGCCTCAGGCGCGAACGCCGAGGATCTTGAAAAGGGGTTCGCTCAGCCGCCTGATTCGGCGAGGCCGCACACGTGGTGGCACTGGATGAACGGCAATGTAACCAAGGAAGGCATTACGGCCGACTTGGAAGCCATGGCGCGCGTCGGCATCGGGGGCGCTCAGATTTTCAATGCGGGCGAGAACATTCCGCACGGGCCGATCCAGTTCAACAGCCCCGCGTGGATCGAGATGGTCAAGCACTCGGCCAAGGAGGCCAAACGGCTGGGCCT
>JBBRJN010000158.1:0-7284 GCA_038219365.1 Kiritimatiellia bacterium
CATTCGTCAGAACCGCGACCTGACCGTCCGGGTTGGTAAACGCAACGTCCCACCACCCCGTGGCCAAACCCGTGGCGTCGATCCGCACGTTCGCGGTGTCGCCGTAAACCTCAAGGCCCGTGCCGGTCACGTCCGAGTAGCCATTGCGCGTCAGCCGCACCTCGGCGCCGAGCAGAAAGCCCTCACCTGTCAGCGTAACGGGCTGTTTCCCGTAACCGTGCGCAGGCACCGAGCCGCTCAGGCGCGGCGCTGCAACCGTGTCAGAACCCGCCACGCCGCTGAGGATCAACGAGAAGGGCTGGCCGCCGTTGGCGAGCGAACCGCCGAAGGTGACATGCGCCGTGTAGGTCCCGGCCGCTCCGGGCGACGTGACAAGCACCTGCTCCACGTTGTCCGTTATGTTCGAGCCGGTCACGGCGGGTGCCGCCAGCGTGTTCGTGCTCCAGTCGCCCACGAAAGGCATGACCCAGGGCTCGTAGACCAGACCTGTCGGACCGCAGACACGCAGGTCGAGATTGTTCACCAGCCGCGCGATACGGGAGTCGTGCGCGTCAGTGGCCTCACCCGCCGGGTCGGTCCAGCACAGGGTCGCACGGATCGGACTCGCGCCATCCCAAGAGAAGCTGTAAGTGGCGCTGGTGCGGTTTGTGGCGACGCGGTCTTCGATGACCCGCCGCGTACCCGCATTCGTGCGGTAAGAACGAAGAAGGTCGGCGGCCGCTGTGGCGTTGACCAGCCCCCAGCCAGAGGAGTAGTTGGGACCCGCGCTGTCGAAATCATCGGCGGTGTGTATCAGCAGCGCCTTGAGCGTGCTGGCACGCAGGGTCTGGTTGGTGAAAAGGACCCCGAAATAATGGATCAGCAATTGCGCCGTGCCAGCCGCGTTGGGACTCGATTGGCTCGTGCCATTAAAGGTTCCGTATGTCACATCGCTACCGCTCTCACAAGAAAAGAGAACATACCCGTTCGCAACCAAGTCGGGCTTGATACGACCGTCATCGGCGGGTCCCCAAGAGGACCAGGAGTTGACTTTATTAATCTTCGTAAGATCACGCACTCCGTCTTTGACGACATCGGATACTGACCCCACGCTGATGACATTCTTGGCCAACGCGCTACAACTCATCGTGTCGTACCCGTTGCGATAGAGCCCATCACTCGGAGGATGCAGTGCGGCGTTGTAAATGACGGTAGGCCCGCCTGGAGACAACGCGACAGAGGCACCATTGGTCGGATTATATACATCACCGGTATACCGTTCATTCCCAGCCGCCCAGAACATCAGGTAGTACGGCAGACTGTAAGCCAGCGAATCGGCACCTTGCGCAAAAGTGTCATATTTCCCGAAATCATCCTCGACAGCCGTCGCATCGGTTCCCAAACCATACCATGTGAAAGCCGGCGTTACCGTGTATTGCCAGCCGATATTTTGTCCGTAACTGTGATTCGAAATGTTGATCTTGCCAGGCTCTCCCGGATACGCGGCTCCGCGTGAGGCCATCTCGCTCATATCGTTGATCCAGTCGTAGCTGTCAACGCGTGCCACGGGCGCCATTCCTTTGGCCGCCGGGTCGATACCCGCTGCGCAGATCGTGCCGACCACATGGGTGGCATGATCCGACAGAACCGCGGCATCGTCCATCGTCGTCACGCGTCCGCCGAACTCCTGATGCGTCACACGCACCAAGCCCTCGTCCCAGACGCCGACCGTCCCGCCGCTGCCATCCACCCCGTAGGGAGATGCCCACATTAAATTAGCGCCTGTCGAGATCGCGGCATTGGCGTTGAGCGTGGTGAAATAGATCGGTTGCTCGCCCTTGAAACCCATCAGCGCCCATCCGCCACCGTTTGGATAAGAACCGCGCAGCGGCAGGCCGCGCCGGCGTGCACGCGCCAAGGTCTCCACGCGCCGCTCGTCATCGTCCCGCTTCATCTCGGCCACGGCTTTTCGACGATTTTCGGGAACACGCAGCGGGCCCGAGTCGGAGAGAACCTCAGAAGCGGAACGGTGTTTACGCTTGACCGAAGCGGTGTCGGGCGCCGCTTCGGTGGTCCACGCCGAGCACGCCGCGCAGACAAGTAACGCCTGTACGATCCGGCACGGCAAATTGTCAAAACTCCACCACATAAGTTTAGTATAAATCTGTGTTCACCGTTGTGTCAACCATACCCATGCGAGCACGATCCCCAGCGATGCGAGTGTCACCGGAATTCCCGACCTCGCATGCTCGCGGAACGTCAGCGTAACTCCCAGCCCGCGCGCTTGTTCGATTACGATCAGGTTGGCAATGCTGCCGATGGTGATGAGGTTGCCCGCAAAAGTGCTCGCCAGCGCCAGCACATACCACGCCTCGGTCTGCGCTCCGTTCAGAAACTGGACCAGCAGCATCACTGCGGGGGCATTGCTGACCAGGTTGCTCAGGAGCACACTCACCCCTGTCAGCGCATACGGATTCGCCAACGAGAAACCCTGCCGTGACAGCCATGCGAGAAGCTGCTCGGGCGCCCCGGTGGTCTCGATGCCTGCGATCACCACGAACAGCCCGCAGAAGAGCATGATCAGACTCCAGTCAATCAGCCCCAGCAACTGCCGCACATCCATCTTCCGACTGCACAGTAAAACGCCGCCCGCCGTGAGCGCCGTGATCTCACGCGGCACGCGCGTAAAGAAAAGGCCCATCACCACCCCGGCCACCAGCAGCCCCTTCCACATCTGCCACTGCGCCTCCGGTTGTTCATTGTTCAGGATGCGGGGCTCAGGGTTCGGGAGCGGATGTCCATCCCCCAACTTCCCCCGGTAGACCCAAAGTAAAATCGCGTATGCCGCAGCCAGCGCCAACAGCGACGGCACGCCGCACCAGACGATGAAGCGCCCAAAATCGAGCTGCCCCACCTGCCCGATCAGCATGTTCTGAGGATTGCCGATTAGCGTGGCGGCCGAGCCGATGTTGCTGGCGCAGGCCAGCCCGATCAAATACGGCATGGGGTTAAGCCGCGCACGTAAAACGGCAACCGTCAGGATCGGCGTGAAGGCCAGGCACACGATATCATTGACCAGCACCGCCGACAGTGCGCCGCTCACCCCCATCAGAAGCAACAGGAACCTGCGCGGATATGCGGTAAGACCACCCAACGCTAGCGCCGCCCGCGTGTAGAAACCGCTCAGCCGAAGTTGCGCCGAGACCAGCATCAGCCCGAAGAGCAGCAGCAAGGTCGGCGCGTCGATAGAACCCATGGCCGACGTCAGCGGCAAAACCCCGGCGACAACCATCGCGATCGCACCCAGCAAGGCGATACCTGTACGGTCAAGCGTCAAACCCGGCACGCCGCCGACTGCAATCCCGCAGTAGGTGACACCGAAAATCAGCCAGCACACAAGCGTGTTCATACGGGTGTTTTGCGTAACGAGCCGGGGATATCCATCACAAAACGCGGCAAGGCCAAGCCTCCGACGCGAACGGCCAGTTCGCGTTCGAGCGCGCGCGCCCGGCGCAACGGCACGCGGAAGTGCGCGATGCCGGCCACGGGATCGCACAGAAAAACGTAATACGGGCGCACCCGGATGCGCTGCAAGCCCGTGCAGAGATCAAAGAGCGCCTCGGTCGAGTCGTTGACCCCTTTCAACAACACGCTCTGGTTCGAGACCGGTATCCCCGCGTCCACCAGCCTGGCACAGGCGGCGGCCGCTTCGGGCGTGATTTCGCGCACATGGTTGAACTGCGTGTTCAGCCACACCTTCTTGAAGGCCCCCAACTTGCGTGCCAGCACCGGCGTGACGCGCATCGGCAGCGTCACAGGCACGCGCGAGCCGATGCGCACGGCGTCAATCTGCGGCAGCCGCGCGAAGGCGCGCACAAAGGCCAGGATGCGGGTGTCGGACAGCAGAAGCGGGTCCCCGCCGGAGAGCAGGACCTCGCGCACCTCGGGATGGGCCTTGACCCAAGCGACCGCTGTCGCAAGTTGCGCCGGCGAGCGCACCACCTCCGCGCCTTTGAGCAAGCCCTTGCGCGTGCAGTGTCGGCAGGCCATGGCGCACTGGTCGTGCGCCATCACCAGCACGCGGTCAGGAAATCGCCGCTTGAGCCCGTGACAGCAGGCCGCCCGCGTTTTCTCGGCAAACGGATCGGAAACCATGCCCGGTTCGGGCAGCAGTTCACCGACGGACGGCAGAGCAAGGCGGTTCAGCGGATCAGCAGGATTGTCGCGGCTCAGCTGAGCCAGCGCATAGGGCGTGAGTTTAAGCGGATACCGGGTGTGAACCTGCTCCGCATCCTGCGCGAACACCCCGTAAACACCCAGCGCTGGCGACACCTCCGTCACCGCATGACGCAGCTGCCAGCGCCAGTCATTCCACGCCCTGGATGCTTTGGCAGCACTTCCCGCCGTCTCGTCAGAACGCGACATGGACGTTCGGCAAAGCCGCGCGAAGGCGGGCTTTTTCCGCCTCAGGGAGCGGGCATCGCACCAGCGACAACACCTGTAACTTTTCCCAGCCGCTCAGATTTTCAGGCAATTTCACGATCGGGCAGCCGTCAAAATCCACGTTCCTCAGCTTCGGAAGCTCAGTGAGCCACCCCGGAATCTCCGCGACTTGATTGCCGCTCAGGCTGACGTCCTCCAGCAGCGGCAGGCCCTTCAGGCACTCCGGCACAGCGGTAAGCTGGTTTTGGCGCAGGTACACCCGCTGCAGCGCCGTCAGCTTGGCCAGCTCAGGCGGCAGCGCGGTCAGTTTATTCTCATTCAAGCGCAGCCAACGCAAAGCCGTCGCGTCCCCCAGAGCCGCAGGCACCTGAGCCAGCTGGTTGCGGTCGAGGTTGAGATAGTTCAGGGCCTTCATGCCGCCAATGGCCGGCGCGAGGGTCGTGATCCCGTCATCCACCAGATAGAGCTGCTCAAGTCCCGCCACCGAGAAGACCTCGGCCGGCACGTCCGAAACTTTCGTTGACGACAGGTCAAGCGTTTTGAGCGCCTTCAACGAAGGCAGCACCGTAAATGAGGAAAGGCCTGTGCTATTGCGCAACCACAGCGTGGACAGCTTGGGCATGGACGCCAGTTCCTGCGGCAACGCACTGATCGACTGACCGGAAAGGTTCACCCGCTCGACCGTGTCCTTCAGGGCGACGGCTGCGGCCAGCGTCGTGGCCGTCACCGGCCGGTGCGGGGCCTCGCGGTGCTTGAAGCAGCCCGCACACACCAGCACACTCAGAACCGAACTCAACACAACACTCTTCTTCATAGACTCCTTACAATCCTTTTTTGCTTGCGCGATAAGGATACACGAAACGCCCCGCTTCTGTGGAGCAGGATTTTCAGGCGCGCCAGGGACGCTTGCGGTTCATCTTCGCATCCAGCACCGTGTTGACAAGATTGACGTTGTCGACGAGCTGGAAATCGTACATGCCGACGCAGATGAAGTCCGCCCCGTTGTTAAACGCAAACGGAAAGCCCACTTGCGGCTGAATCGCGCCTGCCGCCAAAATCTTGAACCCGATCCACGGCTGCTCCAGTGTCTCCATGAACGCCGCCGTCTCCTCAGGACTTTCGCACCAGATGTTATCGCGGCGGGGCCCTTCGGGACGCGCCGACCAGTAATCCGTGCGGTGGATCGTCTTGACCCAGTAATCCGGGATGATCCCGTGCTCCACGCACCCCTTGACCGTCTCCAGCTTGTGTGCGCCGATGCCGGCGGGCTGCCCCTGTTTACGGATGAACGCGAGCGACTCCTCCAGCTCTTTAAACTTGCCGTCGCGCACATACCGGTCGGAAATCTCGCCCTGGATGTAACACGAATGCGCGCCGCCCTCCAGCGAGGCGCGGACGCCAGCCATGGGACCGTCCTTGTGTCCGCAATCGGAGATGAACTGGATCTTGCCGCCTTCACGCTTCCAATAATCGTTGATCACCCGCCCTAGCTGCGGATTACAGAGAATCGCGTTCATGCCGCACTGCTCGGCCATGTGGAACGTGCGGAAAACGCGCCAGTCGCTGTGATACGCCTTGACCAGCTTGTCGACGTAAATCAGGTCGCGGGCGTGTGCCCAGCCGCCGATCAGGTTCCCCCCGAGAAACATGCGGCTGAGCTTGAGGTTCCCGATCTGGCCGTATTTGTCCAGCGGCTTTTTGAGATCCTTGATATCCGAGAACTCAAACGACTTGACCGTGGCGCTGGTCACCGCATCCGGCTTCGCCTCGAGATTTTTGCGCTCCCAGGCCGGGCCGTGCTTGCGGAAAAAAGCGTAGCCGAAGGCGCCGATCACCGGCAGCGAACTCAGGCTCAGCAGCAGTTCGCGACGCTCTGGCGAGGCGACCTTGCCTTCGGCAGCGGGCTCCTTCTCTTTTTTCAGACGGCGCTTGAACAGCTTGCGTGGCAACGCGGCGATGTAACTGCCGAGGCTGTAAGAGGGCACCAGCATCACGGCCAGCAGGGCCGCGGCCTCCACCACGTTACGGTCAATCCAAAGGAAATGCCCGTCCGCCGACGGAGCCAAGAAAGGAGGCTGGGCGACAAAGTAAAAAAGCAGCAGAACAAAGCCCGCCGCAGCAGCAGGCCGCACCAGCAGGCCGACGATCAGCGCCAAGCCGATCAGCGTCAGCCCCCACATGTTCATCAGGTCAACCGTCCTCAGCAGCCACGGCGTCGACGCGATCGAGTGAAAGAGCGGTGCCGCGAACCACTGGCTCGTGCGCAGGTAGCCTTCTGCCGACCACCCGCCCGGCTGCACCAGCTTGTAGAGCCCCTCGTACAAAAAGTGCCAACCGATCAACATCCGCAACAGCGTCATCCCGAAATTCTTTTTCATGCGCTCCCTTTTGTGTACTGCTCCGCCGCTCCGCCACTTTTTAAAAATCAAAAATAGTTTACTCTGTGAAGCCATCACATGCAAGAACTCGTCTTTGCCGCGGCACATACGTTTTTGAGAGAAAGACGAATCGGCTTGTATGTCTAGGGCGCGCGTGCTAAAAGAAAAAAAGCTCAATCAGGGCCAAGGAGATCTAGACCACATGATGAAAATCACGATGCTCAGTGTCATGGTGCTTGCGGGATGCGCGTCGGTGACGCGCGCCCCTTCAGGAGGGGTTTTCGGCTCTTGGCCCAAAGGGAGGTCGCCAGAGGAGGTGGGTCAGCGGATTGCGGAGCGTTTCCTGTCGCAGCCGCACAGTCAGTATGGCCGGATGGGGAAAACCCCCAAGCAGATCACCTATCCCGATGTTTGCGCGTGGGATGGTTCGCTCGTCTTTGCCGAGACGACCTCAAACCGTTCGTTGGCAGCTCGGCTGGCGCAA
>JBBRJN010000159.1:0-7193 GCA_038219365.1 Kiritimatiellia bacterium
TACGAAGCCGCCCACGCCCTTGAGGGGTCGATCCCGATCATCGCCGACGGCGGCGTGCGGCACTCGGGAGACGTCCCCAAGGCCCTCGTGGCCGGAGCCGACTGCGTGATGCTCGGTTCGCTCCTCGCGGGGACGGACGAGAGTCCGGGGGAGAAGATCATCCACGAAGGCCGCCAGTACGTCATCTACCGCGGCATGGGCAGCCTCGCCGCCATGAAGGAAGGCAAGGGCAGCCGCCAGCGCTACGGGCAGGACAACGTCAAGGAGGACGACCTCGTGCCGCAGGGCATCGAAGGCATCGTGCCACTGGCCGGCTCCGTGAAAAAAATCATGACCCAGTTCTGCGGCGGCGTGCGCTCTTCGCTCGGCTACTGCGGCGCGCGTACGATTGCCGAACTCAAGCGCGACGGGCTCCTCTGCCGGGTCACCAACGCCGGCGTGCGCGAGGCCCATCCGCATGACGTGAAGATCATCAAAGAGGCTCCCAACTACCGTTCGTGATACGCCTGTTTTGGGTTTGCGCCTGCCGCCCATTTCAGCTAACATATCCGTCATTCATCAATGGGCTTGTGTGCGCTGGAAACGTGTGACGGACGTGCGTTACCGGCGATCACTAAAGGAGATTATCATGGCTTATCAGATCACAGACAAGTGTGTTGCCTGCGGGCTCTGCAAGGACGCCTGCCCGGTCGAGGCGATCAGCGAGGGCGCACCCCTCTACACGATCGACGCGGACAAGTGTATCGACTGCGGCGCCTGCGCGGGCGAATGCCCGAACGAGGCGATCATCGCCGGTTAACGCGGATCCCTTTTAAACAGAGGCGGCAGGTTTCGGCCTGCCGCCTCTTTTTTTGTTAGGTTTCTGACAGGGACCTTGCTTCGAGCCGTTTCTGCTCTGTGTTGCCAGGCCGCGTGTTGGCGGCGATCTGGAGGCTCATCAGGGCCCAGAAGCCGCCGATAAGGCCAGCCAGATGCGATTGCAGAAGGGGTGGAAGGCTGTAGACGACGCAGAGGCTGGGGAACCAGAGCGCCCAGTTCATCACCAGGTTCGGAACAACCAGCCTCCGGTACCAGCCTTTCCCTAGCAGCGGGGCGAGCGCCGACCAGCGGTAGCCTCGATCTTTCCAGAGATGCGCGAGGGCCACGACCGGGGAGGCGAAGAGTGCGGTGTAGCCGAACTGGTCCGTCACGATCTTCAAAGCCAACGTCTTTACGTCCACTCCATTCCCGTAAACGGAGCCGAGAAACGCATAAAAATGCGGGAGGATCAAGCCCATCACGCTCCAGAAGCCAAGGGCAAAGAGCAACGCTTTGCCAGGCTCCTTGGGCCGCAGAGATGGCATGGCCATACAGAAGGCATACGGAATGATCCCGCAAAAAAAGAGGAAGGAGCCCAGCGAGAAAGGGACGCCGTAGCGGGCCTGCCACTGCGCGATCACCTCAAAGGCGGCCCGGACAGACGGCAGCCCGTAATAGGCGGCCAACAGCGCGAAAGCCGCGCTTTGAAGGATCAGGCCTGGAAGCAGGTTGGCACGGGCAGCCTTGAGGCCGATTTTCCACGGATTCGTTTCCATCTGCCCTAGTTTACCGCACCGCAGGTCCGGGTCAAAGCAGAAACGGCCTGACAAAACCACTACCCAAAACCATCCGTTTCAGCTATGGTATTGGCCTATTCACGCTAAAACCAAAGGAACCCGCCACGTGAAAGACATTCATGTTCTCGCCCAGATGGACCACATTTTCTCGCTCTGCACCGCTTCGCCGATTCAGGCGCTGACCGAACTGATCTGGAACGCGCTAGATGCCGATGCCTTTGATGTCCAGGTCGATGTGATCCAAAATACGTTGGGAGGCATCGATTCAATCCGCGTGGCCGATGACGGGCTGGGCGTCAACGCGCTGCAGGCGGACAACCATTTCGGCCACCTCGGCGGTTCATGGAAGCGCGACGCGAGCAAGACCCCGCTTTCAGGACGCGTTCTGCATGGCAGTAAAGGCAAGGGGCGCTTTAAGGCCTTCGCTCTCGGCAATCGCATCGAGTGGCGCACCACCATGCAGACCGAGGCCGGCCTGCGCTCGTTCGTGCTGACGGGCACCGCCGAAGACCCGAGCCTCTTCACGCTCATCGATGTGGCGACGCCAGGCCCTGGAACCGGCACCGAGGTGATGATCACCGAGATCAGCAACGCGCTCGGCTCACTGCTCGACACCTCCTGGGTGGTGCAGCAGCTGGCGTCGCACTTCGCGCTCTATCTCAAGGCGTATCCCAATGTGCGCATCTATTTTCAGGGCCTGCTGGTCAACCCGGTCATTGTGCAGCACGCGGCCCACACGTATCACCTCAAATCTTCGGAGGGGTCCAAAGCCGAATTGCAGGTGATCGAGTGGAAGACCAAGCAGAGCCGCGGCAAGATCGTCTTCTGCAACACCGACGGCTTCGCGCTTCACGAGGTGGACGCGGCGGTACGTCCCGGCAGCGGCTTCAACTACACCGCCTATCTGGTCTCCTCGCGCTTCGCGGCCTTGCACGACGAGAACCTCCTCATCCTCGACGAGATGCACCCCGAAATCAAGGCGTTTCTTGATGCGGCACGCGACATCCTGCGCCGCCATTTCCGCGAACGCCGGGAGGCGCTCACGGCTGAACTGTTGCAGCAGTGGCAGGCCGATGGCGTGTATCCGTACGTGGGCGAAGCCTCGACCGAGGCGGACTCCGCCGCCCGCAGGCGCTTTGAGGCGTGCGCCTTTGCGATCCGCGCCTCATCGGATAATTTCGACATTTTTTCCACCTTGGAAAAAAAGTTGCTCTTCCGCTTAGTGCGCGAAGTGCTGGACGCCAACCCCGATGCCGCCACGGCGATGCTGTCCGAGGTGCTGAACCTGCCCGTCAAAAAGCGGCGCGAGTTGCAGAAGTCCTAGCTGACGAGCCCCCCCAGGGGCACCCGGCGCACCCTATGCCGGGGGCCGACGCAGCGTAACAAAAAATCAAAAATCGCTTTCCTCAAACGCCACGGTGGTTTATAACGAGTCACGCGAATGGCAAAAGTTAAAAAAAAACAGGACAAGAACGTCGCCCCCGAGCATGTTGCCGTGCAGACCCTGCCCGTTGAAAGGTCCGCTTCCGACCCGGCTTCGGGAGCCACCGAGCCCGACTCGGCCGCCACAACCCTGACGAAATCGACGCCCCCTTTGGCCCCAATTGTACCGTCGAATCCCGCACGACAGCCCCACTCACCCCCAAGCCGCTTCCGGCGCTGGCTGCCTGACCTGATCAAGACCTTGCTGGCGCTAGCCGTAATCGGTGTCGCCGCCGCCATTTGGTACATGCCGCCGCTCACCCTCGCTGACTTCCCCTACGTTTCTTACCAGTTTCAGGGCGAGACCTTTACAGACGCCCGACTCTTCCGGCCACTCGCCATGCCGACGCGCTATTACATCCGGCTGCCCAAGAAACTGGCCGACCGTTACGAGTGGTTCGCGGTCGATCGCCGTCGTGAGGTGGCCGCCCTGACGGACGCGCCGCGCCACCGGTTCCTCGGCAGGGACGCCATTAAACGCAGCGACCCGCTGGGATTGGATTTGGAATTCCGAAAGCTGGACCATTCAGAATGGCGGGTTTATTTCCTCGCGGATGCGATCGTGTTTTCGAACACTGTCTTATCTGTCAGGATGGATACAAAAAGCATAACTAGAACAACATCAATAAATTAGACAGAATCGTTCATGCCGGTAGGTGCATTCGTAAAGAGCCAAGAGGCCGCGTCAAGAACGGTTGATCCTCCTTGTTTTCCCGCTTTCCGACTCCCGCTTTTTCACCTTCCAGCTTCCTGAATATTCAGTCTTTCCATGTAAAGGCTCCAAAGCTGCATTTCTCTTTGCTTTTTTGGCTGGAAAAGCCCAGACATAAGTGCTATTTTACGGCTTTTATTGAAACTATTCAACCGATTGAGAGGCAAGAGGATGATTAAACAGCCAGTCCACACTCAGAAAGTCTCCGCTTACGCGCAGGCCGGAGTGGATATCGACTCGAAAATGTCTGGCATTGAGATCATCAAAAAGATGGTCGCCACCACCACTACGAAAGGGGTTGTCGGCGGAATCGGTAGTTTCGGCGGTCTGTTTCACTCGCCGGGCAAGGACTTCCTGCTGGTGGCGAGCGCCGACGGCGTCGGAACCAAGCTGAAAGTGGCCGCGGTGGCCAAGCGTCATGACACGGTCGGGCAGGACATTGTCAACCACTGTGTCAACGACATCCTGGTGCAGGGCGCCACGCCGCTTTTCTTCCTCGACTACATCGGTGCGTCACGCTTCGAAACGGCGATCTTCACCGACGTGATCGCGGGCATCTGCAAGGCCTGCAAAGAGAACGGTTGCGCATTGCTCGGCGGCGAGACCGCCGAGATGCCCGGCCTCTATCCGCTGGGCGAGTATGACCTGGTGGGCACAATCATCGGCATGGTCGAAAAGAAGAAACTCATCACCGGCAAGGACATCAAGGCCGGCGATGTGCTCATCGGCCTGCCGTCCGGAGGCCTCCAGACCAACGGGTTCTCGCTTGCCCGCAAGGTGATTTTCGATCAGTGCGGCCTCACCCCCCAAGACTGCATCCCCGGCACCCGTATGACGGTCACCGACACGCTGCTTGCCGTTCACCGCAGCTTTCTCAAGCCGGTCACCGCGCTCATGGCCAAAGTGCCGGTGCGCGGCATGGCGCATATCACCGGCGGCGGGTTCGTGGATAACATCCCCCGCGTGCTGCCGCAGAACTGCAACGCCATCATCGACCGCAACAGCTGGAAAGCCCCCACCGTCTTCACTTTTATCGAGCGTCAAGGCAAAGTCGACCACGACGAGATGTACCGCGTCTTCAACATGGGCATCGGCTACGTCATCGTCGTTCGCCAAAAGGATGCGACCGCCACGATGAATCTTCTGAAGGGATTGCGCCAGGCACCGGTTATCATCGGCGCGATCGAAAAAGGGCAGAAGAAGGTCATCTACCGCGACCGGTAAACCGCATCAAGCAGGTGCTTCCTTTGTTTCAGAGCGCGTCCGCCGATGCCGCAGCTTGAATCTTGCCTGCTGCGACGGCATCCGCGTCGCCGGTGGGGCCTGCGAGGGTCGGTTCAACAAAGAGCTCGCGGATGTCCTTGAACCCGATGAACCCCAGAATCTGCCGCAGGTAGGCACTCTGCGCGTCGCAATCTTCAGCGCCGGTCCCGGGACCATAGGCTCCCCCGCGTGCATAAATGGCCACCGCCGGTTTTCCGGTGACCAACCCCTTATACCCGGCCTCAGGCGAAAACGAGAACGTCAGGCCCGGCTGCACCAGCACGTCAATGAAGTGCTTGAGCTTGTAGGGAATTCCGAAATTCCACATCGGAAGGGAAAAGAGATACTTGTCACCCGACTTGAAAAGGTCTGCGATACGTACAACCGCCTGCCACGCCTCGAGCTGCTCGGGCGTTTGCTCCTGCCCGTGCAAGACAGCGTATTTGGCGTCGATGGTTGCGCCGTCGAACTCAGGCAACTCAATCTCCCAGAGGTTGAGCGTCTCGACGGTGTCGGCCGGGTGCTTGACACGATAAACCTCGATGAAGTGCTCCGCAACGGCGATCGATGCGGAGCGTCCGATACGTGGCGATGCCTGAACGTGAAGCAGTTTACTCATTGCCGTGGCCCTTTATTAAAAGCGGTTGTTCTCTTTAGTTGAGTGGGTTGCGTTTTTCTTATTACATTAACAATGTACCACACTGTGACTGGATGGGGGAGGGGGAATTGTACCCAGCGATTTTAATTTTGCAGTCGTGGACAAGCCCTCCCGGCTAGAGCCTCGGTGCTACAGGCTTGACGGGGCCGACGGACGGGTCGAGACCTCGCGTTTTGAGTTTGCGTTTGAATACCTTGTCGCCGCACGTCGCGAAGAGCGTGTCAAAGGCGGGGCCGCCGAAACAGAGATTCGTGACGCGCCCGTTCGGCGTCGGCAGGATACAGGCTACTCGGCCCGCCTGATCGCACACCTGGACGCCCATCCTGGTCGCGACAAAGAGTCGGCCATCCCGGTCGCAACGCATGCCGTCAGCGCCGCTCTCATCCGCCGTGTCGGGTTGATGCAGGTGGTCATACTTCTGCTTGTATTTCAATGTGCCATCCGGCTGGACCTGATAGCTGTACACCCAGTGCGAGCGCGAGTCGCAGACATAGAGCAGCGATTGGTCGGGCGAGAGTGCCACGCCGTTCGGGAACTTCATGCCCGTGTCCACCACCCTCTTTTCGCCGTTCGCACGGACAAGCCAGACAGCATTAGAGGCCGGGTGGCTATTGCCGGGAGCGGTCACGTACAGGCAGCCGTCGGCGCGCACCGCGATATCGTTACCCGCGATCGCTTCGGCCACCACACTGGGCGTTCCGGCCTCGTCATAAGCGACGACCTGCTTCGACTCGGCTGAAACAGCGAACAGCCGCCCCTCCCTCCCGAAGGCCATGCCGTTCGCCTTCTTCGAGTCGTCAATGAAAACGCTGAGCTTACCGTCGAGCCCGACCTTCCACATCTTTCGATTCGGAATGTCGTTGAAGAACACCTCGCCTTTCGCGTTGGCGGCAGGGCCTTCGGTAGAGGCGTATCCCTCGCCCACGCGCTGCCACTCTTCGCCCGGGAGCAAGAGATCCCGCATCTGCTGAGAGCCCTGGCCCTTGTTGACCGGAGCCGGCCAATCCTTCCAGAGCCAACGCATCGCATCCGCACTGATCTCTGTCATCTGCTTGCCATTATGGCCCCCCTCGCCCCAGACATGGCTCACCTCATACCCCGCGAAGGTCAACGCGCGCTCCATCTCCTGATTCGCCATCCACCAGTCGCCGCAATAAATGTTCAGGTCCTCGCTGCCGTCCTGCAGGAAGACGCGCAGCGCTTTCGGCTCGGTCTTGCGGATCAAGGTCGGATAGTCGTTGCCGCCGCGCAGGCCGACATACGTGCCGACCGCGCTGAGCACCCGGCTGAAGGCGTCAGGCCTCTCCCACGCTGCGGTGAAGGCGCAAATCGCACCACTGCTCGACCCGCCGATGCTGCGATCGTTGCCGTTGGTTGAGAGGTTAAGTTTTTGTTCCTTCACGATATGCGGCAGCAGCTCGTCGAGGAGGAAGCGCACATACGCGTCACCGAGCCCATCATACTCGAAGCTGCGGTTGAAGCG
>JBBRJN010000160.1:0-7177 GCA_038219365.1 Kiritimatiellia bacterium
GGCTTTGACCAGGCGGTCAGCCAGTTGCTCAATAACACGACCAACACAGGCGTCCGCACGGTCACCAGCCCGACGCTCGCCACGCTGACCGTCAACCAAAGCATCGATACCAATTTCGACGGACGCTTCACCGGCGCGGTCAGCCTGCTTAAAAGCGGCACCGGCACGCTCACCCTGTCGGGCACAAACACCACGTCGAGCGGCGGCATGATCGTCAGCAACGGCACGCTTGCGGTCACGGCCCCCACTGGCCTTGGCACAGGAATCGTGTCTCTGTGCGGGGGCACGCTCCGAAACGCGCTGGAGGCCACACGCGTGCTCCAAATCACGAATTTCACCTGGCACGCGGGCGGCACGTTCGCGCTCACGCTGATGCCCGACGGCAGCACCAGTCGAACCGCGATTTCCGGTGCTTTCACCCGGGGCGCGGGGGAGGCCTTCTTCTTCGATTTCGGCAACAGCGGCGCGCCGAACAAGACCTATAAGCTGATGACCTTCGGCAGCACCACTTTTAATGAATCCCAGTTCCGCTACCGAAATTTGGGGTCAGTCCCCCACGCGTCCATGCACGGCGTTTTTGCCATCACCGGCAACACGCTCACGCTCCACACGTTTATCCCGACCGCGACCATCCTGATGGTGCGCTGATCATCTCCTCAAACAGGAGACACTCGTCATATCGGCCAAAGCTCTTGGCTGCTTAATCGCAATTCCACACCTCTTGAAGTGTGGAATTCTTGCGGTTGTCGCCGTAACGGCACAAAAAAACGAAAGCCGGGATGCGGTCACGCACCCCTGCTTTCGTCATCCGTCACAACCGGTTGAGCGTGCGCCTTACAGCAGGCTGAAACCCAACCGGGGAGGCCTTACTTTACCTCGCGCAGACGGGCCTTCTTGCCCGTGAGTTCGCGCAGGTAATAGAGCTTCGCACGACGCACCTTGGCGGAGCGTTCAACTTCGACTTTGTCAATGTACGGCGAGTAGACAGGGAAGACCTTCTCCACGCCGACACCGAAGGAAATGCGGCGGACCGTGAACGTCGCCGTGTTACCATTAGCGCCATCGCGGGCGATAACCGTGCCGGAGAACGCCTGTACGCGCTCTTTGTCGCCTTCCTTGATCTTCACGAAAACCTTCACGCTGTCACCGACCTGGAAATCCGGGGCGGCCTTAACGTCCGTTATCTTCGCCATCTGCTCGGCATTGATCTTATCAATCGCTTTAGCAATCATGATCCCAACTCCTTCTTCCTGAAAAGCCTGTTTTCTGACCTGCCCTCACTTCAGCAAGTCCGGACGGCGCCTCGCCGTCCTGTCCAACGCCTGACCCGCACGCCAAGCATCCACTTCCGCGTGGTTGCCGCCCTGAAGCACCGCCGGCACAGCCATGCCTCTATACACAGCCGGACGCGTATACTGAGGATACTCCAGAAGACCCTCGGTAAAGGATTCATCCCGTGTCGCCTCTTCGCCGCCACCCAGCACGCCGGGCAACAGCCGTACAACCGCATCCACCACCACCGCCGCGGGCAAAACCCCATTGGTGAGCACGTAATCGCCGATCGACAACTCGTCTGTCACCAGCGACTCACGCACGCGTTCGTCAATTCCCTCGTAGTGTCCGCAGACGAAAATAAGGTGCCTTGCTCGCGCCAGCCGACGCGCCTCAGCCTGTCGGAACGTCACGCCGGAAGGGGTCATCAACACCACCCTCGCACCCGGCGTGCGAACCGCCTCAATCGCCTCGAACCACGGCTCCGGCGTCATAATCATGCCGGGACCGCCACCGTACGGCCTGTCGTCTGCGGTGCGCCGGGCGTCGCGCGCGAAATCCCGCAAATCAACCGTTCGGAAAACCACCGCACCCTGCTTGGCCGCCCGTTTGAGCATGCTCTCTTCGAGAAACCCGCGAAGCATGCCCGGAAACACAGTCAGCACATCAATAAGCAGGGGACCGTCCATATCGACCGCCCCAAAAACGTTAAGCCGTCACTAAGGCGCTTTTCTTAGCTTTGCGGACCATGCTCGCCACGGTCTCGCTCAACTGAGCACCCTTCGACTGCCAATAGACCACCCGGTCCATGTCCAACTTGAAGTTCTCGCCTTCCCGCTTGGGATCGTACCAACCGAGAATCTCCAAAAACTTTCCATCACGCGGCGAACGTTCGTCCGTTGCCACCACGCGAAACGACGCGTTGTTGTTACAACCTGTTCTGCGAAGTCTGATTTTGACCATTTTCTCCTCCGTGAAACGTAAGACAATACCAACATCCCCCCGGCCATGGCAAGTGGGATTTTTAAACCGTGCCTACTTTTTATCCGTCTTCGGCGGGTTCCGCTTACTGGGGACTCTTTTTTTTGCGGTTTTTTTAGCCGCTTCCGCTGCGGGCGGCTCTTCCGCCACAGGCTCGGGCTGCGCCGCCTGCACCACCGTCCGGACAAGCTCCTCGCCCGGCGGCGGCGTGCTCAGCGCCAATTCGCCCCGCATCCGGAACGACAACCCCTGCTTGTCTTCAGCCACCACCGCCTCGATGACACCTTCCGTCAACATCCCGCGCAACAACTCCTCGGCCAGTGGATCCTCCAAGAACCGCTCCACCGTGCGCCGCAGCGGGCGCGCACCCAACGCCGGATCAAACCCCTTGTTCACCAGGAATTCAGTCGCCTCCGCGCTCAGCTCCAACCGGATCGATTTGGCCTCCAGCCGCTGACGCACCTTAGACAACTCGATGTCGAGGATCTTGACCACGTCGGCCTTGTCCAGTTTTTTGAAGACGATCATATCATCAAAGCGGTTGAGGAGCTCTGGCTTGAACACCAGCTTCGCCGCGTTGACCATCCGGTCGCGCAGCCGCCCGTAATCCTCGCCCGCGCTCTCGCGCACAAAGCCCAGCCCCTGACCCGACTTCTCGTAATCGAAGCCGAGATTAGAAGTCAGGATCACCACCGTGTTGCGGAAATCCACCTGGCGGCCCAGACTGTCGGTCAGCCGGCCCTCTTCCAAAATCTGCAGCAGCATGTGCATCACATCGGGATGCGCCTTCTCGACCTCGTCGAAAAGCACCACGCTGTAGGGCCTGCGCCGCACGCGCTCCGTGAGCTGCCCGCCCTCTTCGTGCCCGATATAGCCGGGCGGCGACCCGATCAGGCGCGATACGGTAAATTTTTCCATGTACTCCGACATGTCGATCTGAATCAGCGCCTTGTCGTCGCCAAACATTTTCTCCGCGAGCACCTTGGCCAGCAATGTTTTTCCCACGCCCGTGGGCCCCAGAAAGATAAAGGAGCCGATCGGGCGCTTCGGGTCCTTAAGGTCCGCGCGCGACCGCCGCAGGGCCCGCGAAACCGCCGCGATCGCCGGTGCCTGTCCGACCACCGCCTGCTGTAGTTCCTGCTCCATATTGAGCATCCGAGCCAATTCGGACTGGCTCATGCGCTTGATCGGCACGCCCGTGATGTGCGCCACCGTTTCGGTCACGTCGTCCACCGTCACCGTCAGCGCCTTTTCCGCGTGCTCCGCCTTCCAAGTGGTGATGATCGCCTCGAGTTCCAACTTGGCCTTCCGCTCTTCGTCGCGCAGCGAGGCCGCCTCTTCGAAGTGCTGGTCGCGGATCGCGATATCCTTTTTCTGCCCCAATTCACGTATCCGCTTTTCATACTCGCGCACATCCGGCGGACGTACCGCCACGTGCATCCGTACGCGGGCACCCGATTCATCAATCGCATCGATGGCTTTATCCGGGAGTTGCCGGCCCGGCTGATAGCGCGCGGTCAGCTTCGCGGCCGCATCCAACGCAGCCCCTTCGTACAGCACATTGTGGTGAGCCTCGTAACGCGGCGCAAGCCCTTTAAGGATAGCAATCGTCTCCTCGACCGTCGGCTCGTCCACGCGCACGGTCTGAAACCGCCGCTCCAGCGCCGCATCCTTCTCGATGTGCAGGCGGTATTCGTTGAGCGTCGTCGCACCGATGCACTGCAACTCGCCGCGCGCCAAGGCTGGCTTGATGATATTCGCCGCGTCCATCGCGCCCTCGGCTCCGCCCGCGCCCACGATCGTGTGCAGTTCGTCAAGAAAGAGGATGATGTTCTTTTCGCGCCGGATCTCATCCACCACCGCCTTGATACGCTCCTCGAACTGGCCGCGGTACTTGGTGCCTGCAACCAGCAGCGCCATGTCCAGCGCGACCACGCGCTTGTCGCGCATGCGCTCAGGCACATCGCCCGCGACAATCGCCTGCGCCAGCCCCTCGACCACGGCGGTCTTGCCCACGCCCGCCTCGCCCAGCAGCGCCGCATTGTTCTTTGAGCGGCGGCAGAGAATCTGGATCACGCGCTCCAACTCGCTTTTGCGGCCGACCACCGGATCGAGTTCGTCCTTCTTGGCAAGCTCGGTCAGGTCCCTTCCGAACGCGTTCAGAGCCGGCGTCTTGGGGCGGTCCTTGCCCCCGCCCTTTTTGGCACCGCCCTCGGCCGGCTGCGGCCCTAGGGACGACGGCATCCCGGTCGCCCCGCCTTTCTCCACGGACTCTTCCTCTCCCGCCTCGTCGCCTTCAAACCCCCCGGCAGCCTCGTCGCCACCCTCGAGACAGCGGCGAATTCCCTCAATCACCTCGTCCAGATGCACATTCAGCGACTGCAGCACCTGCGCGGCCACTCCCTCACCCTCGCGAAGCAGGGCCAACAGCAGATGCTCGGTCCCTGCCAGCTGCTGCTGCATGGCGTGTGCCTCAGCCACGGCCAGTTGCAGCACCTTCTTGGTGCGAGGCGTATAGGGCAGTTCGCCCTTCGTCTTGGTCTCGCCGCCAAAGCCGACCATCCGTTCGACCGCGATCCGCACGTCGTCAAGCGCCACACCCATCTCTTCTAGGACCTCGACCGCCACGCCCTCGCCCAAAGCCACCAGCCCCAGCAGCACATGCTCCGTGCCGATGTACGGGTGATTGAAGCGGTCCGCCTCGCGGCCCGCCAACTGAATCGCGCGTTGTGCGCGCGCCGTAAAATTCCCAAATCCGTTCATACTTCCGCCTCTCGCCTCTTGGTCAGCTTCAAACTAAAACCGAACCTGCCAGTCAAAATAGCCTTCAGCCTATTCGCCGGGCACCTCTCAGCACTTCAGCCGCACGTTTGCCATCTTGCGCCTCAAGAACTCGGCCCGCCTCTCGTCACGCTCGTCGGCCGTCAGCGCCGTGCCCATCCCTTTTTGCAAATGTCCCGGCTGCATCAGCAGAATCAGCTTGTCCACATCCGGCACCTTCAGCCGTGTGAAAAGGCGGAGCGACGCCCCCAGTCGCATGGCCGACAGGAACTCCAACGCTTCGACCGTCGCCAACAGCCGCGCGTTTTGCAACACGCTCAGCGACCGGGCCAAGCAGTCAAGGAGCACCATCGTCGACTCTTGGATCAGCCGCGCCCGCGCGTTGTACTCCTGCTGGACCACTTCGCTGCTGATGCGCGTCACGCGCCGCACGATCGACGGTTCATCCATCCCCAAAGAGTCCATGTTCGAAATCTGGTAAATCTGTCCGGCCGCCTCCGAGCCCTCGCCGCCGATGCCGCGCACCAGCAGCCGCATCCGCTCCAGCCCCCGGACCACGGCCTCGATCTCGCCGATCAGCCGCAGGCCCAGCAAATGGAGCATCGCACTCGCCCGCAGCCCCGTGCCCACATTGCTGGGGCACGCCGTCAGATAGCCCAGTTTAGGCGTCCACGCATAATTGAGGTGCCGCTCCAAGCGGGTGTCAAGCGCGTCCGCCGCTTGCCAGGCCCCCAGCATGTCGAGGCCCGAAGAAAAACCCTGAATCCGCAAGTGGTCCTCTTCATTGATCATCACGCAGACCGAGCCGTCCGGCGCATAGGCCACGCCGCCGCCCGCCGCCCGCTCCAGCAGGTCCTTGCTGATCAGGTGCGACTCGCACAGCACGTCGCGGTCCTGCTCCTCAAACGCCGAGACCGGCCCCACGCGAAAATCAGGAGCCTCTGCGCTGAGCGCGTCCCGAACCCTGCCAAACACCTGTTCACGGTCACGCTCGGTCGCCCAATCGGGAAACCGCTCATCCGCCAAATTACGCGCCAGACGCACCCGGCACCGCATCGCGATATCATCCGCCGGAATGCGGTTCCGCGCCTTTTTTGAAGAAACGCCTGGGTCGAGGCTCAGCCTCATGCCAGCCCTCCTTGCTTGCCATCCGGCTCTTCCATTTTTTTGATTTGATCCCGCAAGGCAATCGCCTCCTCATACCGCTGGCCTTTAACCGCCTCAGCCAACGCATTCTCAAGCTGCTGACGCTGCCAGGCCGCTTGGGCTTTCACCGGGGTCTTTCCCACATGCTGCGCCGCCCGGTGCAACTCAAAGACGGCCGTGTCTAATTCCTTGGCAAAGGCCGCATAACAGGCCGGACACCCCAGTCTCGACCGCTTGCGGTATTCGTCGCGCAGGATCCCGCAAACAGGACACGCCGGCTCCGAAAGGCTCATGGCACGGCCCACAATCTCAAACGCGGCGTCGAGAATCATGCCCATCAACGGCGCGGGGGGCATGCCGTCCACCTCTCCTTGAGGCGTCGTCGGCTGCGGACCGGAAGCCGTCTCCTGACGGGTCTCTTTGTGCGCACAGGCCTGACACACGTAAAATTCCTGAACCTCGCCGTCGACCCCTTTACGGATCGCGGTTTCAGCCTCGGCTTTATGACACATTTCGCATTTCATCGTATTCATCCAAAAGGTGATTTGTAACGGTACCAAAAAAATGCCCTTCCCGCAAATAGTCGTGGTCAGGAAAACTCGTTTTGGAACGAATCGGCGACCCGTCATCCCAAGGCTGGCAGCCCAGTTGCTCGCCACGCATATAAAACCGGAGCATCCTGTCCCTGCTGCTCAGTCCCCGCAACCACTCCAGGTACTCACGGCTCTTTGCGCCGTGGTTCTGCGCCTCGGCCAGAACCAGCCCGCCGTTCAAATTGTCAGGGACAAAAGGGATGTACGGCTCGGGCACAGTCTCCTCACCTGCCTTCTTGAGCACCCCCGAACGGCAAATAGCCAACAACCTATTCGTACAGTCGCAGCTCACTTTGAATTCCTACGTGATGTCGAAAAGGCTGTCCCACACCTGCGAGGCGTAGTCCTTCAGGCGCTCGTACACGCGGCGGCGGGCGCGAAGGCGGATGGGTCTTCGGTGTCAC
>JBBRJN010000161.1:0-7162 GCA_038219365.1 Kiritimatiellia bacterium
ATTAAATGACTAAATTGGGGGATTGTTAAATGACGAAGATCTGGGTTCTTTCGCTGTTGGTCGGCTCTGCGTTTGGGGCGCAGACGGTTCTTTATGTCGATCCGCAGTCCGGTCACGATGAGAATCATGGCTCGGCCTCGAAGCCGTTTGCCACGCTTGAAAAAGCCCGCGACACGGTTCGTACCTTGAAGAAGGCAGGGGAAACAGAAAAGGGTGTTGTCGTTGAGCTGACCGGAACCTTCGCGATGCCGACGAACACCTTCGTTCTGGACGCGAAAGACGGCGGTCTGGGCGCGGACGCCCCTGTTGTCTACAAGGCGTCGAAGCGCGGCGCACTGCTGATCGGCGGGCATGTTCTCCCGGCGAGTGCTTTTCAAACCGTGACCGATGCCGCGACGTTGGCTCGCCTGCCGGAACCGGCACGCGGCAAGGTCGTTTCCTTTGACCTGAAATCCGTCGGCGTGACCGGCCTTGCTCCGCTGCCGGACAAGTTCAATGGCTGGAGCGAGATGGAGGTTTTCAGCGGCGGCAAGGCGATGCAACTCGCCCGCTGGCCGAACACGGGCTGGACGCAAATCGCCAAAGTGATTGATCGCGGCGTCAAGCCGATTGACAAGGCGACCGGTGAGTGGGAGTTCGGTTATAAAGGCGGCACATTCGAATACGCCGAAGATGCGCCAGCACGCTGGGACGTCTCGAAGGGCATTTGGATGAACGGGTTCTGGTGTCACGACTGGGCCAATGAAACGCTCAAGATCGGTGCCATTGACAAAGAGAAAAAGCAGATCACGGCGGCTGCCACCCACACCTACGGCATTGGCAACTCGTCCAAGTGGCACACGGCCAAGCGCCGCTACTATGTGTTCAACCTGCTGGAGGAACTCGACCGTCCGGGCGAATGGTACGTGGATCGCGAGAACGGTGTTCTGTTCTTCTATCCGCTGGGCGGCGACGTGAGTGACGTGGTTCTTTCCGTTCAGAAAAAGCCGCTCGTTCAGATAACCAAAGCCAGCAACGTCAAACTGGACGGGCTGACGTTCCAGTACAGCACGGGGAAAGCGGTCTCGATTGTGGACTGCGACAACGTTGTTTTAGAAAATCTTCGTGTGGCCAACCTAACGACCGACGGCATCAGCATTCATGGCGGTAAGAACTGCGGCTTGAACCGCTGTGAGGTCTTCGGCGTCGGAGGCACATGCGTTTCCGTGTCGGGGGGAGATCGCAAGACACTTTCGGCGTGTAGCCATTTTGTCACAAACTGCCGTTTGCACCACAGCGGTCGGTTGCAGCGCACGCAGGGCAAATGCCTGAACTTCAGCGGCGTTGGCATCCATGTGGCACATAATCTGATTTACGACTCGCCCTATATTGCGGTCACCTACGGCGGCAATGACAATGTTTTTGAGTACAACGAAGTTCACTCGGCGATGATGGAGAGCGGTGACGGCGGCGGCCTGTACACCGGGCGGGACTGGGGCTCGCAGGGTAATGTCGTCCGGCACAACTATTTTCACCATTTTGGCAAGCCTGGTGTTGACTGGCAGAAGGCGCAAGGGCTGAATCCCGATTACGAGCCGCTGGGTGAAAACGTCATGGTCATGGGCGTCTATCTTGACGACTGCGACAGCGGCGACACGGTCTGCAACAACCTCTTCTACCGCACGGGGTGGTCAGCGTTTGTCGGCGGCGGACGCTACAACACGATCAGCAACAACCTGTTTATCGAGTGTACCTCTGCGCTGCACTTGGATGATCGGGGCCTGCAACGTGCGCGACCGGGCGAGGGAACAAAAGACGGCTGGGACCTGCTAGCCAAGCTGCAGGCGTTCAACTATCAGGAGGCGCCGTGGAAGGACAAATACCCGCAGCTGGTCAACATCATGCAGGATGAGCCGAAGCTGCCTTTGCACAACGTCTTCAGCGCGAACGTGGCCATCAACTGCGCAGCCTTTCTGCAGATGCATGGCAGCCTGAAGACCACGACGCTGCCACGGTTGGACTTCCATGACAACCTCGTTTTCGGAGCGATCAACAAGCGGGATGCCGAGTCGTTCCCGCAGACCGATGAAGGCAAGAAACGCGTCGAGTTCCGCCCGGAAACCCTGCCGGACACGGCTGATCCGGAGGTGAGCGGATTCAAGGTTCAGGACAGTGCCGATTTCAAACGGTTGGCACCTTGGTTCAAGCCTGTTCCGCTCGGACAGATCGGTGTGCAATAAAGGGGTTCGAGCCTTTGCTTTGACCTGTTCGCGCTTGCGAGCAGGGAGGAAAAGTGTTACGTTTCGAGTGTAATCTAAGGTGTTAGTAACGCCGTGTCGAAAAAAGGGGATCAATGACAACATCACGCAGAAATTTTTTGAAGGGTGCCGCTCTGGTAAGCGCTCCTTTTATCCTTCCTTCCAAAATCTGGGCGCAGGCGACAAAGCCGAACAACTTGCCGGGCATGGCATTTATCGGCCTGGGCATTCAGGCCCGCGGCCTGTTGGGCAACTTTCTCCATCAGGAGGTCAACGTCGTTGCGATCTGCGATGTCGACAAGACCCGCCGCGAGGACGGTGTGAAGCGCGTTGACGATTTCTACAAAGAGCACCCCGACAAGGGCACGCCGGGCAACTGCAAAGCGTACGCTGATTTCCGAGACGTGCTTGCACGGAAAGACGTCGATCTCGTTTGTGTCGCCACGCCTGACCACTGGCATGCCTATATCACCATCGCGGCGATGAGCGCAGGCAAGGACGTCTATTGCGAGAAGCCGCTGACCTATACCATCCACGAGGCCACGGCGGTCATGGAGGCTGCTAAAAAGTATAACCGGATTCTTCAGACCGGTGCTATGCAGCGTTCCAGCTTTGAATTCCTCACCGCAGCTGAGCTTGTCCGCAACGGCTGTATCGGCAAGGTCACCCATGTGGACTGCAACTTCGGCGGACCTTCCCGTCCGCACGTCGACCCCAAAGAAGACATTCCGCTGGAGCCTGGCTTGGACTTCGACATGTGGTGCGGCGGCGCACCGCTCGTGAAGTACAACGACAAACTCGCCCCGCGGGGTGTCCACACCTTCTTCCCGATGGTCTGGCGCATGGACGATCTTTTCGGCTCCGGCTACTGTGGTGACTGGGGTGCGCATCATCTCGACATTGCCCAGTGGGGCCTCGGCATGGACGACAGCGGGCCGGTCAAGGTCATCAAGGCCGAGCGGAGTGAAAAGGACAAGGCCAATGTCGAGTTAGGCGGACGCGCCCAGTCGGGAGCGGTTCTCGAGTTCGCCCAGGGTGTCAAGCTGACGCACAATCCGTTCTCGACGTTCGGCACCGTGTTCTACGGAACCGACGGCACGGTCTCCGTGAACCGCGGCAAGTTTGAAATGAAGCGCGGCGACGAGCTGATTTCCCGCTATGCCTCGAAAGAGGATAGCGGTTCCCTCGAGGGCGCGCTCGCCAAGGCCCGCAAGGCGTTCCTGACCGACAGCACCTACAAGACCAAGCTGTACAAGACCAAGGGCGGCCATCCGGCCGACTTTGTCACATGCGCCAAGTCCCGCCAGCGCGCATGTTCGAACGAGGATATCGGCGGCCGCGCCGCTATCCTTTGCCATCTTTGCAACCTGTCTTATGTTCGGGATGCCAGCTTTGGCTGGGATCCGGTCAAAAATGTTTTTGCGGGTGGCTCAGGCAATCCAAACTGGCTGGTCCGCGAGGGCGGCTATCGCAACAAATGGTCGGTTTAAGGAACAACAAATGACAAACTTCACGTACTTCAATCCCGTCAAAATCGTTTTCGGCAAAGGGATGATCGCCGAACTGAAAGAGTTGATTCCTGCGGATGTAAAAGTCATGGTCACCTATGGCGGCGGGTCGATCAAGAAAAACGGCGTATACGATCAGGTGCGCCGGGCGCTGTCGGGCCACGAGGTGACCGAGTTCGGTGGGATCGAGCCCAACCCGCGTTATGAGACCTGCATGAAGGCGGCGGCGCAGGCCAAGGCCGAGGGCGTGGGGTTCCTGCTGGCGGTGGGCGGCGGCTCGGTGCTGGACGCGACCAAGTTCATCGCGGTTGCCGCGGTGTACGGGGCGGGTGATCCGTGGGGCATCATGGAGGGCGGCCAGCCCGTGACGGCGGCGCTGCCGCTGGGTTCGGTGCTGACGCTGCCCGCGACCGGGTCTGAGATGAACTCTTTCTCGGTGGTCTCGCGCGATTCGACCGGCGAAAAGCTGGCGTTCGCGTCACCGCTGGTCTATCCGAAATTCTCGATTCTCGATCCGGAAACCACTTTTTCGCTGCCTGTCAAACAGGTTGAGAACGGCATCGTCGACACCTTTGCGCATGTGATGGAGCAGTACATGTGCGCGCTCGGGAGTGCGCCGCTGACTGAGCGCATGTCCGAGGCTGTATTAAAGACGCTGGTTGAGGAAGCTCCGAAGGTCAAGCAGCATCCTGATGACTATGCTGTGCGGGCGAACCTGATGTGGTGCGCCACGATCGGCCTGAACGGTTCGCTGGCGTGCGGCGTGGAAGCGCAGGACTGGGCCACGCACATGATCGGGCATGAGCTGACCGCGCTTTACGGGATTGACCACGCGCGCACGCTGGCTGTGATCATGCCGGCGGTGCACCGCCATCAACTCGCGCGAAAACAGAAGCGGCTGGCGCAGTACGCGGCGCGCGTGTGGCATATCACGCAAGGCGATGAGGCCGCGCGTGCCGCGCTGGCGATCGACAAGACGGAAGCCTTTTTCAAAGCGGTAGGTGTGCCGACTCGGCTTTCGGAGTACGGCCTCGACGCGGCAGAGGCGGGGAGGCTGGTCGCGGAGCGCCTCGCCAAACGAGGGATCAAAATCGGCGAGTACGGAGACCTTGGCGCGAAAGAGGTTCAGGAGATCATCGCGCTGGCGAAGTAGGGGGGGGGCAGCGCGGGCTCTCCTCGCACGCGCTGCCAATCTCTATGCCTTGACCGTCTGCTTGCGGATGGCCGAGACGGTGTCGCGGCAGCCCGTGTAGAAGAGCCCGACGTCGACCGAGTAGGCGATGTACTGGACGCCTGCGTCGATCCAGCGCTGTGTCTGGGTCAGCGAGTCGGCGAACACGCCGATGGTTTTGTTTTTACGCTTCGCCACGGCGATGATCTTCTGCATCTCCTCAAGGACGCGCGGATGCTCGATCTGGCCGGGAATGCCGAGCGCCTGCGAGAGGTCGTAGGGCCCGATGAAGAGGATGTCCACGCCGGGGATGTCGGCGATCTTGTCGTACTCGCTCAGGTGGGTGCCTTCGAGTTGAAGAATCACGAGCGCGTTGTTCGCATGCGGAAAATAGGCGGCGCGGTCCAGCGCAGAAAAGTTTGCGGCGCGCACGAAGCGGCAGACGCCGCGGTGGCCGAGCGGCGAGAACTTCGCGGCGTCCACCACGGCTTCGGCTTCGGCCTTGGAGGCCACTTGGGGAACCTGGATGCCAGCGGCGCCCAGATCCAGCGGCTGCGCGATGCTCTCGGGGCACATGTCCCGCGTGCGCACGATGGGCAGGACGCCGGTGACTTCGGCGGCGCGGATCAAGTTCTGCAGCGTCTCGAGGTTGACAGGGCCGTGCTCCATATCCAAAATACAGAAGTCGAAGCCCGCGTGCCCGATGACCTCGATGAACTCCGGCGCCGTGGTCTTGCAGAAGATGCCGATGAACACGTCGCCGTTTTTCAGTCTTTCACGCGCCGTCAAAATCGCCTGAGCGCTCATGTCTCTACCTCTGGGTTCACTGTGCATGGGTTGTGTCCAGCATAGTAAAAGCATGTGGCGGATACAATATGGAAATAGGGATCTCGCTGGAAAGGAGTTAAGACAGTGACCATGGGCCGCGCGGCGTGCGTCCAAGGAGCGCCGAAGCGGCCGGATCGTTGAGGATCAGTTCTTTGGCGGGATCCCAAGCGATTTTACGGCCCGTCAGCATCGCGATTTGGCTGAGATGGCCGATGCTGGCGGAGCGGTGGGCCACTTCTGCGGGCGTCAGCGTGGTGTCGCGGTTTTTGACGCAGTCGATGAAATTGCGCTGGTGGCCCGGGCTGCGCAGGCGCAGTTCGCCGGCTTCGATCTTGCTGTCGCGGATTTTCGGCGTGGAGGCCTCGAAGTGGCCGCGGTCAACCCACACCCAGTCGCCGTTTTCGCCATACCAGGTGGCACCGCTTTTGACCTGCGAGTTATCGGCAACGGTCAGTTCAACGCCGTCGGGATAGCGGCAGGTGCAGCGGTAGCTCTTGGGCGAGTCGTAGATGCCTTCGGGCTCAAACGGCGCGTAGCCTTCGAACGAGACTGGGCCGGTCAAGTCGCGGCCAAGGCCCCATTGCGCGATGTCCGCATGGTGACCGATCCAGTCCATCATCTGTCCGCCGCCCCATTCGAGGACCCAGCGCCAATCCCAATCGAAGACGCCTTGGAAAGAGCGGGCGGGCGCGGGGCCGAGCCAGAAGTTCCAGTCAAGGCCCTCGGGAATTTTCGCGTTCGGGTCAGCGGGCTTGCCGCGTCCGCCAGAGGGAAGGCCGACGTCTACACGCACGATTTTGCCGATGCGTCCGTTGCGGACGAGCTCAACGGCGCGGCGCATCTCGCTGGAGGAGCGCTGCCAACTGCCGGTCTGCCACACGCGTCCTTGCTGGGCGACGGCATCGACGAGGGCGCGGCCTTCGAGCAGGTCGTGCGTGAAGGGCTTTTCACCGTAAATGTCTTTGCCGTGGCGTGCGGCGAACGTGCCGATGAAGGCATGCCAGTGGTCGGGCGTGGCGATCATGACGGCGTCGATGTCTTTGCGGCTACAGACCTCACGGTAATCCTTGGTCATCTGGCAGTCGGTGTTGCCGTAGCGGTCATCGACTTTTTTCTTAGCCGCCTCCATCTTCTTGGTGTTCACATCGCACACGACGCGGATGGCCACGTCCTCGAGGCCGAGGAACGAGTTCATGTTGCCGGTACCCATGCCGCCGACGCCGATCATGGCCATGGCGATCTTGTTGCTGGGCGCGTTCTGTCCGAGGACGTGGGCGGGCACAATGATGAAGGACGTGACGCATGCTGCGGCATCGCTGCAACGGAGGAAGTTTCTGCGTGAAAGGATCATGATGAGACACCAGGTTGGGAGGTTCAAGTATTCAGCGGTACAACGGTTGGGGAGGGTTCAGCGGACG
>JBBRJN010000162.1:0-7153 GCA_038219365.1 Kiritimatiellia bacterium
GGCACCAACAGCTACGGCGGCGCGACCACGGTGGCAGGCGGCACGCTCACGGTGCTGCACCGCGACGTGCTGCCCACCAATGCGGTGGTCAACGTGACCGGCGGATCCTACGATCTCAACGGGCAGACGCTCACCAACGGCACGGTCAACGTCACCTCGGGCACGATCGTCAACGGCTCGCTCCGCGCGGACACTCTCACCAAGACCGGCCCCGGCACGCTCACCCTCGCGGCCTACCACTCCTTCGCGACGCCGGTGTCCGTGCAAGAGGGCACGCTGAAGTTGTCCGGTAACATGCCCGGCCTGTACGAAGGCCGGCTCGACACCGGCTACTTCAACGTGACTGCGCCTAACCCTAAGACCGCCACGTCGCTCTCGACGCGCTATGCGAACAGCGTCTTCGGCAGCAACGCGACCTCCGGCGGCGTCTGGGTGGATAATAGCACGTACGTCTACAGCGGCTTCATCTGGAACAACTCGGGCACGAATGCGGTTTGGAGTTTCGCCAAAAGTTTCGATGACCAGACGCTCCTGAAGATCGACGGTGTCACCGTGATCAACAATGGATCATACAACACTCCGGTCGTGGCCACGTATGCCATGACCCCCGGTGCACATCCGATCGAGATGCGCTTCGGGCAGGGCGGGGGTGGCGTCGGACCGGTGCTTATCTCCAACATCTGGCTCAACGCATCCATGGGTATCGGCTATGATCCGCAGGCCACCATCAAGACCTACCAGCCGAACCTCTCCGCCACTCACCGGCCGCTGTTCGATCCTGGCGACGGCAGCCTGTTAACGCTCACCAACAGCGTCGTTGCGCTGACCAACCTGCTGGACTCGGCGACCTCCATGGCCGTCGCGGCTGGCGCGACGGTTGACCTCGGCGGGAACGTTCAGACGCTCGCTGACCTCGGCGGCTTCGGCATGATCAGCAACGGCTTCCTCACCGTCACCGGCAACATCGCTCCCGGTGGGTCGGGTACGCTCGGCACGCTCACCCTGGCGGCGACCGTCGTTGCCTCCGGCACCTTGCTCACCGACATCGGGGCCGCCGGTAGCAGCGACCGGCTCGTGATTCAGGGCACGCTCGACATGGCCGGCCTCGACCTCGTGCTCGCAAATCAGGAGGCCCTCGATCACAGTAAGACCTATACGCTTATCACCTGCGCTGGCACGCGCACAGGCACCTTCGCCTCCAGCAACCTCTCCGACGCGCGCTGGCATGTGCGCTACGCAACGGATGGAACGGTGTCGCTCATCTTCGTGGACGGAACGCTGCTCAAACTCCGCTAACACGCGTGGCTGTTCGTTTCTGCCGAGCGGCATGCGCCTGTGCATGCCGCTCTTTTACCTGAATGACAGCGTGTTTTCCAGTTTTCCAGATTCAAACATGAAAGCAACATGCGTTTGCCATGGCGACGCCGCTTGAACCGGCGGACGGCTCGGGGATCCGTCCCTTGCTGCCGGACGCGGCCACACACGCCGCGAAAACGGCCATCCGCCGCATGCAAGGCGCGCTGCCGGGGCACCACCGGGACGTTTCCCCGAAACGTCCGCAGGTCAAAGCAGTTGCGCATCCGCCATAAAAAGAAACGCATACTGCCGCTTAACCTTCAACTTATAAAAATCGCACCCTAGCCTGATTGCCTGCCTGATTGCCGCTGGTCTTTACGCTTGCGCGGCGTGCTCATTTTTGATTAACTGTGCGCGTTTACAAGCAGATGTGAGCACGAATGAGCGAAGCGATCTCGAAAGAACTGGCCGAGGCCAGGTGGCGCAAGCTGCGGGGGTTTCTCCGTGAGCGCCGAATCCTGCGTGTCGAGGAACTGGCCTCAGAGCTCGGCGTTTCAGCGGCGACCGTGCGGCGCGATCTGGCCGCGCTGGAGGCGTCGGGCGAGCTGCGGCGCATCCACGGCGGAGCGGTGGCCTCCGAGGGGCTCGACGAGGAACCGCTCTTCGATGACAAGACCGCCATGGCCGCGCAGGAGAAACAGCGAATCGCTGAGGCCGCGCTCAAACTGATCCGTCCGCGCGACACCGTCTACCTCGATGGAGGCAGCACCCTTCTGGCGCTGGCACGGCTGCTGACGACCCACACGCAGCTCACGGTCGTGACCAACTCGTTGCGCGTGGCGCAGGTTTTCAGCAACGGCGGACCGCGCATGATCCTCACCGGTGGCGAGTGCCGCTTGCTCAGCCAGACCTTCGTCGGCCCCCTGACGCGGGCTGTGCTGGAGCAGATGCACCTCGACATCGCCTTCATGGGAACGCTCGGCGTGTCGGCTGAGCAGGGCCTGACCACAACCGATCCTGCCGAAGCCTTCACCAAAGAGCAGGCCCTGTCACGCGCGACACGCACCGTGCTTCTGGCGGACAGCTCAAAATTCGGAAAGACGAGCTTCGTCCGTTTCGGTATAATCAAAAGCCTTTCCGCAGTGATTTCAGACAAACAGATGCCTCCCGCGCAACGGAAAGCCTTCCAGCGCGCCGGAGTCGAAACGATTCTCGTTTGACCAACCAACAGGATAAAACACATGGCAACCAACAACTACCTCAGTACCCTGAAGCCCAGCTTCAAGCCCACGACCTACAATCTAGGTAAAATCCTTGCGTACCAGTACAAAGGCACGCTGAAAGACGAGGTCGCCGCAGGCACCCTCACGGCGGCCCAGGCGGTGGACATTTTAGAAGACATGCTCATCATCCGCGAGTTCGAAGAGATGATCGTCAAGCTGCGCACCGGCGCATACGATTCCTGTAAAGGCTACGAGTACCGCGGGCCCACGCATGTGTCGATCGGCCAGGAAGCGACGGCGGTCGGCTGCTGCGCGGCGATGAACTACGACGACATGATCACGTCCACCCATCGCGGCCACGGCGACTCGCTTGCCAAGGGCTGCGTCGCGATCCGCGGCATGAGCGTTGAAGAGCTGAAAGCGCGTATTCCCGAGTGCACCGCGACCAAGCGGAAGGAGTTGATCGAAGCCGCGCTGGACGGCCACATCTACCGCGCGATCGCGGAGCTGTTCGGCAAAGAAGACGGTTACTGCAAGGGCCGCGGGGGCGGGATGCACATCGCCGACTTCAAAGCCGGTCACCTCGGCTCGAACGCGATTGTGGGCGGCGGCGTGCCGATCGCCACGGGCTCGGCCATGAGCTCCCGCTATTTCAAGACCGGCAAGGTGACCTGCTGCTTCGCGGGGGATGGCGCCTACGCCAACGGCGTGGTGCTGGAGTCGCTCAACTGGGCTGCTCAAGGGCAGTTTACGAACAAGGACTACACAAAGACCCCTTACGGTCTGCCGATCGTCTACTCCATCATCAACAACCACTACGGCTTCACGGGGCGCGTCGACGGCGAGGTCGCGGGCGTCTGCACCGTGGCGCGCCGTGCGGCTGGCTTCGCTGATAACAATATGCACGCCGAAGTCGTGAACGGCATGGATATTCTCGCCTGCATGGAGGCCATGCGCCGTGCCGCGGCCATCTGCCGCAAGGGCGACGGGCCCGTGCTGCTCGAGTTCGACACCTACCGCAACTACGGGCACTCGCTGGGCGACCCGCGTAACGAGTACCGCACCAAGGAAGAGGAAGCCGATTGGAAGTCCCATGATCCGATCGCGCAGCTCGAGAAGCAGATGCTCGACACGGGCGTCATCAGCGCCAAGAAGCTCGCCGACCTTAAAGCCAAAGTCGCTGACCGCAACGCCCGCATGGCCGCCAAGGCCGCGTGGTCGAAAGACCCCGATCCCGCCGATGTGATCAAGTACATGTACACGGACACCCGCGCGGACGTGGTTCCCGAGAAGTATGCCAACGTCGCGCCCGTGGGCGAATTGCCGGTCATCAAGCGCACTGAAGACGGCCAGATGACCTACAAGGATGCGATTAAAGAGGCGATGGTTGAAGAGATGTTGCGCGATAGCCGCGTGACGCAGTGGGGCGAGGACATCGCCGAGTACGGCGGCGCGTTCAAAGTGACCAAGGGGCTGACCGAGGCCTTCGGACGCGACCGCGTTTTCAACTCGCCGATCTCCGAGGCGTGCATCTGCGGAACGGCTGTCGGAGCGGCCATGACCGGGCAGCGTCCGGTCGTCGAGCTGATGTATATGGACTTTGGGCTGATGGCGTCCGACCAGATTTCCAATCAGGCGGCCAAGTGGCATTACATGTCCGGAGCAAGCATCGAGGTTCCGCTCGTGTACCGCGCGTCGGTCGGCGGCGGCAAGGGTTACGGCGGCCAGCACTCGCAGACGCTCGAGTCGATGTTCGCCCACATCCCGGGGCTTTACGTGGTTTATCCCGCGACGCCCGCAGACGCCAAGGGCATGCTGAAGAGCGCGATCCGCGACAACAACCCGATCCTCTTCGTCGAATCGCAGATCATGTACAACTACAAGGGCGCGGTTCCGGAAGGCGAGCATCTGGTGCCGCTCGGCAAGGCGGACATCAAGCGCGCGGGCAACCAGGTGACGATCGTCACATGGGGCCCGATGCTGTACGAGGCGCTCAAGGCCGCCGACCAGCTCGCCGCTCAGGGAGTCTCCGCTGAAGTGGTGGACATCCGCTCGCTCGTGCCGCTGGACATGGAGACCATTCTGGCATCGGTGCGCAAGACCGGCCGCTGCGTGGTGGCGAGCCACTGCGTGGGCATCGGCAGCTACACCGGCGAGATCGCGTCGCGCATCATGGCCGAGGCGTTTGACTCGCTCGACGCGCCGGTGCTGCGCGTAGGGGCCAAGGACGGCATCGCGCCGCAGGCTTACTCGCTTGAGGACGCCTTCCTGCCGCACGACCGCGACATCGTGGCCGCTGTGAAGCAGCTTCTCTAATCAGAAAGGTGTACACACACCACGGACCTGTTTAGAGTGAAGGGGTGGCGGTTTCCGCCACCCCTTTTTCATGCCGTGTCGCTTGACGCCGTATACCGCTCTCTTTCTGATTCCCTTTTGAGGCCAGTTGTGGCTTAATACCCAGTCAGTTTGGTTGTACGCAGGATGTTTTAGAAAAGGCTTTGAGCTTATGAGCAATACTTTGGCCGTGGCGGACTATGCGATCATCGCCGGTTTTTTTGCCGTCATGCTTGGAATCGGCGCTTACTACAGTGGCCGCATGCGCAACATGTCGCAGTTCTTCGGCGGCGGGAAACAGGTGCCGTGGTGGCTCGGCGGCGTTTCGTTCTACATGGTCAGTTTCAGCGCGCTGGCCTTCGTCATGCACTCCGAGATGGTCTATAAATACGGCTTTGTCTCGGTTGTTCTCAGTTGGCTGGCCGTTCCCGCCGCCGCCTTAAGCGGGCTCTTTTTCGCCCGGCGCTGGCGCCGTGTCGCGGAAACCAGCCCGCTGGAGTACATCGAAGCCCGCTACGGGTTCGGCATGCGCCAAAGCCTCATGTGGCTGGGCCTGCCCACCCGCTTGCTGGACGACTCACTCAAGCTCTTCGCCATCGGCACCGTGGTCTCCACCGGCCTCGGATTCCCCTTCAATACCGCCGTCTTGATCTGCGCGGCGATCATCATCGGCTACACCTTCATGGGCGGACTTTGGGCCGCTCTGGTTGCCGACTTCGTCCAGTTCTCGGTCCTTGTGGCAGCCGTCATTGTGCTGCCCTTTCTCGCGTTCGGCCGCGCGGGCGGCATCACCGCCGTGTTCGAACAGTTGCCGCCTGATTTTTTCCACCTCACCCGCCCGGACTCCGGCTACCCCTTCGTCTACTTGCTCTGCTATTTCACGCTGCTCTTCCTGAACTACTCAACCTCGTGGGCGCTGGCCCAGCGCTACTACTCCTCCGAAAATGATCGCAGCGCCCGTAAAGTCGGATTTCTCGTCGCAGGCCTCTACCTGATCGGCACGCCGCTCTTTTACCTGCCCGCTTTCGCTGCCATCGTCTTCCTGCCCGGCATCGAGAACACGAAGGACGTCTTCCCGATGATCTGTAAAACAGTCTTGCCCGTCGGCATGCTCGGCATGGTCATCGCGGCCATGTTTTCGGCCACTATGTCCACGCTCGCGGGCGACTACAACGCCGCCTCGTCGGTGCTCACGAACGATCTCTACAAGCGTGTGATCGGGCGCGACCTCTCGGACAAGCACCTCCTCGTGGTGGGCCGCATTAACACGGTCATCGTCGGCCTGGTTGTGCTCGGCATCACCCTCGTGATGCGAACACTGCAAGGGTCAGGCGATCTTTTCAACACCATGGCAAAGGTCTTCGGGCTCTTCCTGCCGCCCGTCGCGTTCCCCATGTTGCTTGGAATGCTGACTCCGCGCGTCTCGTCGCGCGGCGCGCAGCTCGGCCTCTTCGGAGGAATTGCAGCAGGGCTCGTGGTCTTCGGCCTTGGCGCGACCTACCCGTTCCTGCGCAAGGCGGAATTTCTGACCTTCTTCACAAGCGGCATCGCTCTGCTCGGCTTGCTGGCGGGCTCGCTGCTCTGCCCCGATGCGGGTGACCGCCGCGCGCAGGTGCTGGCCTTCTTCACGCGTTTCCGCGACACGCCCGCTCAGGCGGCAGATGCGAAGACCCCGTCCGACGTCTCGTTCCTGCCGGTGATCGCGGCGGGCCTCGCCGCCGTCGGCCTGATTCTGATCGTCGCCGTGCTCTCTACGGTTGGCCTCTCAAAAGGGCACCTCAGCGTCTGCATCGGCCTCGCCCTGCTGCTCGTCGCCACGGGCTTTTGGATGGCCGCGCGGCGGCTTAAAAAAGTGAAATGAAGCCGCACAAAGCCTGCTTTCGGTAGCTCACACGATTCCAAGCCGCTTCTGCATCTGTTCGAGCGGCACGCCCTTGGTCTCAAGTACCATGGTTTTCACCCAGATGAGCTGAAGAACCATCATGAAGCAAAAGAAGAGAAAGACGAATCCGGGTGCGAAGGCGGTTACGATCGACGGGAAGAACGAGGTCAGCAGCGCCGCGAAAATCCAATGGGTGAAGCTGCCCAGCGACTGCCCTTCAGCCCGGTGCCGGTTCGGAAATATTTCAGAAATGAAGACCCAAATCACAGCGCCCTGACCCACTGCGTGCGCGGCAATGAAAGCGAAGATGCAAAGGGGCACAATCGCGAAATGCCCGGTGAAGAACGCCCATGCGCAGAGCCCGAGCGACGCGATATAGCCGAACGAGCCGATCATCAGGAGCTGCTTCCGACCGAGC
>JBBRJN010000163.1:0-7097 GCA_038219365.1 Kiritimatiellia bacterium
GGGAAAGGTGAACTCCATGTGGCGGGTGACGTCCGAGAGCGGCTGCGCGATGACGGCGGGAATACAGTCGCCGGTGAGCTGGCGGCGGTTGCCCCACTCGTCTTCGAACGTCTGGGCGTCAAGGAAACGCTGGGTGTAATCGGGCCGGATGTTGATACCGTCAAGGTCCAGGCGCTCCACGATTTCAATGGGATCAATGGAACCGGTCAGCGCCTTGCCGACGGACGAATCGATAAACCATTCAAAGGTGGGAATCCGGTCGGGCGTCTCCCTTCGGATCGCGGCGCACATGCGGTCAATGCCGTTCATCGGGTGTTCCTTACTGGAGTGTGGGCTGGGCGAGCTCGCCGGCGAGTTGGGCTTCCCCGCCCGCTTTCTCGTAGACGCCGTAAAACTGGCAGACCGAGTCGAGCCAGGTCACGATCCGGCTGGTCTCGTCCGCGGTGAGCTTCACATCGTGGTGGCCTTTCTGAAGCATCGCATAGAGTTTGGAGGCGCGCGCGCCGAATTCGCCGGGTGTGGTGCGGTAGAACTTCGGCGAGTTCCAGTCGCGGTTCGACCCGTAGGTTGTAAACCCGTAGGGCTCGGCGAGACTGATGTACGAGGCATAGTAAACGGATGTCTTGTTCATCCAGCCCTTGGCTGGGCTCGGGAGCACTTCGCGGTCCAAACGCGGCGGCACCTTTTGTCCGGCCTGTGCGGCTTTGATTTTCTCGGCGTGGCACGCGACACAGTTCTTGTCCAGCACGGGCTGCACGAGCCGCGGGTAACTGAACGGATTCGATCCTTCTGGCCCTGGGCTCAGCGCGGACGGCGCGCGTTTCGTGGCCAGCGGCGTGGCTGACGGCATCCGCTCCGGCGCACCGCCCTTGGGCTCGTGGCAGCCCTGGCACGACATCTGTTCTCCCGGCACAAAGGCGGTGGCGGAGCGCATGGATTGCACGGCACAGCCGCTTGCGTCAAGCGCTTGAAAAAAGACCTCGACACCCGCAGGCACTTTAAAGTGTACGCTGCCGTCCTTCTCTACCGGAACCGTGCCGAGCACCACGCGCGCAAGATTGATCGAGTCGAACCCTTCAGGAATCTGGATGCCGATGTTATGAGGAACCTCGGCTGACGCGACGGAGAGCGGGAAGATCTGCCAGACGCGGAGCGCGGCGATGGTCGTGCCATCGGGCCAGGGCTGCTGGCTCTTGTAAACATCCGCAACGGTGACAATGGCTTCGCCGCGTTTGCCGGCCTTGAGCGGCTTACGCTGCTCGGGGATCACCGGCGGGACCGGTGTCGTGCGCAGCGGCATGGGGCTGAGGCATGCGATGCCGGGATCGCGGTAGATCAGTTCTTTATTGCCAAAGGGGTCCAGCAAATAGAGCCCGAACACATGCCGCTGCGCCGTGCCTTTGACCTCGACCGGCTCGTAGGCGCACAGGAAGAACTTTTCACTCAATGGCCAAGCGGTTCCGTAAGTCTGCGAGCCTTTCTGGCTCTCCGGGAATCCGGCATCCGGGGTCAGGCGTTTGACCGGGGACATGGCGTCGTCGTCCTCCACGCGCGGGTCGATGACGATCAGTGAGCCGAAGGCCTGGCCGTGGTGCGGCGCGGCCGTGGCGACCAGACGGTGCGAACCGGGAATCGGACGGGTGTCCAGTTCCATGTCTGCCCGCTTGTAACGGAACGAATAGTTGCCGTGGACCGGGCGCGGGTTGCGCCCGTCCGGCGTGGTGACCCACGGGTGATGCGCCGTGCAGCCGTGACGGTCCACGTAATCCCAGCGCGTCCAGAGCAACATGCCGTCGTGTGTCACGGCGGGCGACCATTCGTTCGTCTCGTGAAAACTCAGGCAGCGAATGTCGGAGCCGTCGGGAACCATGTCGTAAAGGGTGAAGTTGGGACAGAAACGTCCACAGCGCAGATAGCCGCCGCGCCGCTCGGAGATGAAAGCGAGGCGGCCCGCCGGAGTGAAGCAGGGCTGGAAGTCGTTGAAGGTCCCGTCGGTAAGCTGAGTGATCTTCGCGCCTTCGACCGCGAACAGATGGTAGCAAAAACCTTGTTCCCAGTGTCCGTCCTGTGCGTGGTTGAGGTGACTGATGTGGCGGCGCGAACCGGAGCCCTCGACATACGCGAAGGCGATGGTCTTGCCGTCGTAGGAGACCGCAGGCGAGAGCAGCGAGCCGCCATCTTTGCCTTGCGTGGCGCGGGTGCCGAAAGAGAGGGGCAGGCCTTTCATGCGGCCATTGACGATGCGAGCGTCAGCTAAAACATCGTGCAAGGCGGGCTTCGTTCCGAAGGGGTCGGAGAGCACGAAGAGTCCGCCGCCGGAGCGTTGCTGCTGGCCGTAGAACTGGTCGCAGCAGTGTTCCATCACGCCGCGCACCTCGCGCTTGATAAAAAGCAAGTCGTTGAAGTTGAGGAGGGGATTGGCGAAGGCGACCCGCCGCCGCAGAGGGAGCAGGCGATCAAAAAGGGCTCGGCGAGCGGAGGCTTCCCCCGGCGGGGTTCCGGACGCTTCGGTGCTGAGAGCTTCGAGATCGCGCGTTTCAGAGGTGAGGGAGCGGCACTCGGGCATGGTGCGCACTTCCGTTAACAACGCGAAGGTGCGCCGCAAAAGGATGTCGAGCGGGTCGCGGTCGGTATCAGTGACCAGCGCATCGGCGCAGTAGGTCTCAGGCGCAAAGCTCGCAAAACGCGGCTTCTGTGTCAAATCGTACGAGAGAAAGGCCCACTGGCGTTCCGCCTCGCCTTCCGGGTAAGCCGAGCCCGGAGCAGGAGGGGTGAGCCACTCGGACGCACCATGGACCGGCACGTGCAACAAGACCGCGCCCAAAACCAGCAAAACCGGTAAGCCTCGGCGCGGTCTCTGTGCCGCGTGAGAGGAATGTAAACGGCAGAAAAAAGATCTACCTGAGAATGTCTGTCCTGCCGGGAGAAATGTCCGCTGTTTCATGGCCTTCGCTCCGAATGTAAAGTCCCTACGATGAATGACGTGCCTAGTATGCCCCATTCCATAACGATTGAAAACACCTCTTCTGGCTTTTCCTAAACCGGTTTTTCGTTTAGCCATCGGCCTTGGGCCGCATCTTATTGCGGAAAGCGCGGGGCGAGCGGTGGTGCAGGGCGCTGAACTGGTGATTAAAATGCGAGATGTTGTTGTACCCCGACGCGAGGGCGATTTCGCTGACGGACAAATCGGTCTCAATCAACTGGCGGCTGGCAAAATTCAGCCTCACCTCGGTCACAAGCTGTGTGAAGGTTTTGCCGGTATGCTTCTTAAAGTGCCGTTCGAACGTTGCCTTGCTCATGCGGGTCTCGCGGAGCACATCGGCAAAGCAAAGGTCTTCCTGAAAGTTGTGGAACACCAGGTAAATGGCTTTCTGGAGGCTCCGGTAGGTAGACTGCCGGATGGGCGGCACGAAGGTCGTGCTGGAAAGCAGGTCCATGTTCTTCGGTGTTGTTTTAAGGAGCACTTCTAAAATCTCCATGAAGCGCACGAGCCTGCTTATGCCGCCGCAGGAGCGAAGGGAGCTAATCAGTTTCGAAATTTTTGAAACGGCTGGCCCCGTCATGTGAACTCCACGCTGCGCGTCACTCCATAGTTTGCGCAATCCATGTGTTTCCGGCAGCAGCCAAAAAGGGTGGGCAGGCTCAAAGTCAAACTGGAGCGCATCGCCCGACGAGTGGTGCCGCATATGCCAGAAGTGCGGCAAATTGGGGCCGATCAGCACGAGGTCAGGTGCCTTGAAGTGGGTGATCGCATCGCCGATGAACAGAGTGCCGGAGCCTTGATTGACACAGGTGAGTTCCATGTGCGCGTGGTAGTGCCACTCATGCCCAGAACCTTGGAGCGGATGGCGCGTTCCGTCCCCCGCGACGACCTCGACATCGTTGATCGTGCGCCGCCATTGCAGCAGGCGGAAAGATTCGCCTGGAAGAAGTTGAATTTTTTCCGCTTTCGGTTTCATAGACGCTTCTTTCTGCTTACATAGTACAAGAATGTGATTCTAAAAACAAAGACTTTACGGATTTTTTGACGATGAAAAGTGATGCCAAAGCACAAGAATATGAGACTGGAGACAAAGACTTTACGCGTCTACTGTTCTATGATGTGAGTGTCATAACTCAAATAGCAAATAGGGAGAAGCCATGCAGACACAGTATCGATTCTCGTTCGGACCTTGGAACATTCACGAAGGCGCCGATCCGTTTGGCCCGGCGGTCAGAAGCAGTCTGACGTTGGGCAAGAAGCTGAAGATGTTCCGGCCGTTGGGATATGAGGGTGTTCAATTCCATGACGACGACGCGGTTCCTGGCATGAATGACCTCGACGGCGCGGGCATACGGAAGCAGGCGGCGAAACTCAAGCGCACGTTGGACGGGGAAGGCCTTGTTGCGGAGTTCGTGGCACCCCGCTTGTGGGAGGACGCCCGCACGATCGACGGCGCTTACACGTCTAACAGCCGTGCCAGCCGCGACTATGCCATCCAGCGCAGTCTCTGTGCGATCGATATCGCCAACGAGCTGGGCACCAAGCTCATTGTTCTCTGGCTTGCGCGTGAAGGCACCTATGTGCGTGAGGCAAAAGACAGCAAAAGGGCGGTCGATCAGCTCGTGGAGGCGATCAACCGGATGCTGGCTCATGACGCTACGATCAAGATTGCGATTGAGCCCAAGCCGAACGAGCCTGTCGATCACACGTACATACCCACGACCGGTCATGCCATCGCGTTGGGCCACCTCTGTTCGGACCCGTCGCGGGTTGGCGTGAATATCGAGAGCGCACACGCGATTCTGGCGGGGCTTGATCCTTCAGACGAAATGGGCTTTGCGTTGGCGCACAAAAAACTGTTTACCGTGCATCTGAACGATCAAAACGGGCTTAAGTTTGACGAGGACCGGAGTTTCGGCAGCATCGACTTGCGCCGCGCGTTTAATCAGGTCCGCATCCTAGACAAGTACGGGTTCGGGCGGAACGGTGAGTTTGTCGGGCTGGACATCAAGGCCATGCGGACTCAAAAGCAGGCCGTGGCCACGAAGCACCTTTCCAACAGCCGGACGATTTTTCTGAAACTTCTCACTGTCGTCCGAGGCTTGGATGAGAAAAGAATCGAAAAGCTGGTGGCCGAGCGCGACTACGAGGAGCTCGATCTGTTGATTGTCAATGCCCTGATGGGGCAGAAGTAGTTAAGGGAGAGGTGTCAAGCATGGTGACCGATGTGCTGATCTTAAATACGGCTGTTCTCGATTTGAGGAGCCCGGATTTCGCCTTCACCGACCGGCTGGTCGGTGCGGGTGGTTTGGCCAAGTGCGCGACGTCCGACATGCCGCCTTACACCCAAAGCCAACTCCAGGCGTATGTGGCGAACGGGTGTGCGACAGCTGGCGGCCCCGGAAACACGGCCCCGCTGATCGCCCGCGCCGGACTACGGGTTGCTGTCGGGGTCAATCTGGGCGCGGGCGCGTGCGGCGGGCTCGACGTCCAGGGCCGCACCTTTCGCGACACGCTGACGCGCAACGGGGTGGATCTGTCCGCCTCCCTCGTTCACGCCACCCTGCCGACCGGCACCACCTTCATTCATGAAACGACGGGGGGCGAACGGGGCGGGATCGCCTATTTTCCGAATGCGAACAACGATTTCGACTTCGAGGCGTTCAAGCCGCAGGTGCTGAGGCTGGCACCCCGCGTTGTCTATTACATGTACTCGGGGCTCTCGGAACGGGGAGATGCCAACGGCGGCAGGGATCTGGCCGATTTCGTGGTCTGGTGCCGCGCGCAGGGCTTCATCACGATTGTCGACAGCCATACGCTGACGGGAAATCCGCAGGCGCTGATCGAAGGGGGTGAACCGGTGCCCGCCTACAATTTGTTGGCGCCGCTCTTGGGTGAACTGGACGTGTTCTTCACCTCGGCCGACGAGGCCCGCATGATCCGTAACACGCTTGATCAGGAGCACAGGGCGCAGGGCCTTGACACCCGTTCGAGCTGCCTGAGCTTCTTGGATTTCGTGGCTTCCCGGTTCGCGGGAAAAGGACGCCGCCGCACGCAGCTGTTCGGTGTGACGGTCAAGAACGGCGCCTATGTCAAACTCGTGGGCCCGGATGACCGCGTGTGCGACACGGTCTTCTGCGCGTCGCGCTACATGGTCGGCAGCGTGATTGATCTGGTGGGGGCGGGGGACTCTTTCCGCGCCGGGCTGACGGCTTTGATCGCCACTCGCGAGGAGGCGTTCAAGGCCGGAACGTTGGATGTCGAAGAGGCTGTCCAGATGGGGAATCTGATGGCGACGCTGTATGTGACAGCACCCCTGAATGATCGCTACGGGAACATCCCCCCGTTTGAAACGCTTCTGGATATTGTGCGCGGCGGACGGACGTTTGCGACTTTCGAGGAGCTGAGGACGGCTTTAGGAAAGCAGGCATGAAGGGCGGTTTGGCGTGAACCATGTGTTTGTGGGCTTCGGTTTCGGGCCGATACAGGCCGGTCTGTTTGCGAAAGAGGCGCGCGACAGCGGCCTGTTTTCGGAGATTGCTGTGGCTGAGGTTGATGCTGCTCTCGTTGCTGCGGTTCGCGGCAACGGGAACCGGTACGCGCTGAATGTGGCTTGCGCTGACCGCGTCGAGGCGGTGCAGGTTGAAGGGGTTACGCTGCTCAGCCTCAACGATGAGAACGACCGGGCGCGTTTGCACGGTGTGCTCGGGAGGGCGACGGAAATCGTCACGTCGCTCCCTTCGGTTGCTTTTTATGCGCGGGGTGGAGGGGACAGTGTCGCCCGCCTTGTGGCAGAGGGGCTGCGCACCCGCGAGGCCGCTCAGACGATTGTCTACACGGCTGAAAACAACAACCATGCCGCGGAGATCTTGGAACAGGATGTGACGGCCGCCTCGGGCGATGGCGCGGGCCAGCGCCCTGTTCAGTTTCTCAACACGGTCATTGGTAAAATGAGCCAGGTTATCAGCGATCGAGCCGAGATTGAGCGGCGTGGCCTCGTGCCCATTGTGCCGGGTTTTCCGCGGGCCTTGCTGGTCGAGTCGTTCAACCGCATTCTGGTTTCAAAGATTCAGTTGCCCGGGTTCGTGCCAGGGATCTCCGCCTTCGAAGAAAA
>JBBRJN010000164.1:0-7065 GCA_038219365.1 Kiritimatiellia bacterium
GAGCGACAGACGGCCTATCAAATTCTGGTGGCGACGACGCCGGAGCGACTGGCTGGTGGCGAGGCCGACTTGTGGGACTCGGGACGCATCCGTTCGGAGAAGAGCATCCAGATTGTTTACAAGGGCCGCCCACTCGTTGCCCGTGACCGCTGTTACTGGAAAGTCCGCGCATGGGATCAGAACGAACAGCCGTTGCCTTGGAGCGCCACTGCCTATTGGACCCTGGGGCTGCTGCATGTGGCGGACTGGCAGGCCGAGTGGCTGAGAGTCGAGGAGGTGACACCTGAGGAGATGACCGCGAAGCCGCCGGTTCCGCCAAAGCTGACTGTCATCAGCGCGGTCTATGGCACACACGACAATCAACAGAAGGTGGACGTGACCGATAAGGTGCGCGATATCGTCACCTCCAAGGGCGGCGTGCTGCTCGTGCAGGCCAGCAACGACCTGTTCGGTGACCCGGCGGTTGGCGGCGGTAAACGGTTGGAGGTCGTCTACGAGGTCGCTGGCAAAAAATACACGGCTAGCGCCTCGGAAGGCATGTTTGTCACGGCTTCTGAGCAAGACGAGGTTTCGGTGGCACCGCGCGTTAAACGCCTTCAGACACCGCGCTACCTGCGCCGCGAGTTTAAGGTGGCGGCCCAACCCGTACGCGCCACGCTTTACGCCACGGCGCTCGGGCTCTATGAAATGCGGCTCAATGGTCAACGCGTGGGAGACGCCTTGCTGACGCCTGAGTGGACCGCCTACGACAAGCGCGTTCAGGTGCAGGCCTATGACGTTACGGCGCGGGTGCGCCAAGGCTCGAATGTGCTGGGCGCTCTGCTCGGCAATGGCTGGTACTGCGGGCGTGTGCAGTGCTGGCCGCCTGACATCTGCCTGTACGGTTACGAGCCTCGTCTCAAGGCACAGCTGGAGATTGAGTTTGCCGATGGCAAGCGTCAGACCGTAGCAACCGATGAGGCGTGGCAGGGGACAGCGGACGGGCCTTTGCGTTTTTCAGGTATCTACGAGGGCGAGACGTATGATGCGCGTAAGGAGATGACGGGCTGGGATGCGGCAGACTACACCGCCGATGCGCGTTGGCAGCCTGCACTGATTGACCGTGCGGTGCCGGCCGGCAAGCTTGTGTGGCAGCGCAGCGAGCCGATCCGCGTGACGCAGGAGCTGCAGCCTGTGGCGGTGACCGAGCCCAAGCCCGGTGTTTACGTCTTTGATTTCGGGCAGAATATGGTGGGGTGGACCCGCCTGAAGGTTCAGGGTGCCGCGGGTGATACAGTGGAGTTGTTCTTCAACGAGATGCTGAACCCGGACGGCACGGTCTACCGCGAGAATCTGCATGCGGGCAAACTCGGTAAAGCGTTTAGCCAGACCGTGCGCTACACGCTGCGCGGCGGCGGGGAAGAGACGTACGAGCCGCACTTCACTTACATGGGGTTCCGTTACGTGGAGGTCGCTGGGCTGAAGTCCAAACCGGATTCATCCCTGTTGACGGGGCGCGTGTTCCACACCTCTTTCCAACAGACGGGAACGTTCACCTGCTCCGATCCTTTACTGACGCGTCTGGCGCAGAACATCCAGTGGTCGCAGCGCGGCAATATGATGGGTATCCCCACCGATTGTCCGCAGCGCGACGAACGCGCGGGGTGGACCGGCGACGCGCAGTTTTTCATGCCCACCGCGGTCTACAACTTTGACGTGGCCGCTTTCTTCAGCAAGTGGCTTTACGATCTCTGCGAGGACTCGTTTGTCGAAGGCAAGGGCTTCGCCGACCTTGCGCCGTACTACGGTAAGATGCAGGCGGGCAACACGGGCTGGGGCGATGCGGGCGTGGTGTGCCCCTATGTGCTCTACCGGACGTATGGCGACACGCGCGTGATCGAGGCACACTACGCGCAAATGAAGAGACACGTCATGACGCTTTCGGCGACCTGCACGAACCACATTCGCGGGGCGGGCACGTATGGCGATTGGCTCAACGTGGGCGGCGGTGCGAAAAGCGAAGTGTGCGGCACGGCCTACCAGGTGTATCTCTGCGACCTTATGTCCGAAATGGCGAAAGCGATCGGTAAGGGTGACGACGCGGTCCTGTTTGGAGCGATGGCGCGAGACACGCGTGCGGCTTTTGCGGCGGCTTTTTTTAAGGCGGACGGATCGCTTCTTGAGAGCAGTCAGACTGGCTATGCGTTGGCGTTCACAATGGGGTTGGTGCCGGATACGTTACGCGAAAAAGCGGCAGCCAAGTTCAAGGCTGAAGTCGATCGTTTTAAAGACTGCGTGGCGACCGGCTTTATCGGTACGCCGCGGCTCTTGACGGGTCTCCATGCGGCCGGGCTGGACGATGCGGCTTACCGGATGCTGCTGCGGCGCGAGTACCCTTCGTGGCTCTATCCGGTGACGCTCGGCGCGACCACGATCTGGGAGCGGTGGGATGGCTGGCGGCCTGATAAGGGATTCCAAGACCCGAACATGAACTCCTTCAACCATTACGCCTTCGGTTCGTGCGGACAGTATCTGTTCGCGTGTGTCGGCGGCATCACGCAGCTGGAGCCGGGTTACCGGCAATTCGCGGTTGCGCCGGTGATCGGCGAGGGTCTGATGTGGGCTTCGACTTCATACGCTTCGATGTATGGAACAATTGACTCGGAGTGGAAAAAAGTGGACGGTAAATACCGGCTCAAGGTCGTCGTGCCGCCGAATACGCGGGCGCTCATCCGCCTGCCAGCGGCCGTGTCGGAACAGGTGCGGGAGAGCGGCGTGCCGCTGGCGCAGGCGACGGGGGTGGACCTTCTGTCCTCTGGCAAAGACGGCGTGCTGGTGCGGGCGGGGTCGGGGACATACGCGTTCGAATTTTAGAGAAGGCGGCTAGTGACTTACAAACCAACAACACCAACAAAAAACAAGTTGTTTTCCCGCAAAGACGCAAAGAGTAGAGAGCAGTCGCGTGTCGAGCGTCGGACGTCGAGTGGGGTCAGGCAAAGAGGGACGGGGGTGTTGAAGGCCCGGCGTGTGTGGCCGCGCCCGGTAGGGACGTTTCCCCGAAACGTCCGCCGGTCCCCGCGGCAGCGCATCTGGCACATTCTAGGCGAGCGGGCGCCAGGCGCGGCCGTCGCGGGCGATGAGGTCGTCGGCGGCGGAAGGCCCTTCAGACCCTGCGGGATAGGTGTGCAGCGGACACGCGTTGGGCGTGTCGCGCCATGCATTGAGCACCGGCGTGAAGAGCTGCCACGAGGCGGCGATGGTGTCGCTGCGCACGAAAAGCGTGTGGTCGTGGAGCATCATGTCGAGCAGGATCCGCGCATAGGCGTCGGGCGCGTCCCACGCGCCAAGGTCCGAGAAGGCGAAGTGCAGAGGCAGGTCGCCGATGCACAGCTTAGGGCCGGGCAGTTTGGCCTGGAGCAGGAGGTTGACGTTTTCCTGCGGCTGGACCCTCAGCGTGAGCGTGTTGGGGGATAGCTCATCCGGCGAAGAGGGGTTGAACATCGAGTGGGGGACCGGTTTGAAGACGAGGGCGATTTCGCTTTCCCGCACCGCCAGCCGTTTTCCCGCGCGCAGATAGAACGGTACGCCGCTCCAGCGCCAGTTATCGATGAAGAACTTGGCTGCCACAAAGGTCTCTGTTTGCGAGGCGGGGCGCACGCCAGGCTCATCCAAATACCCCGGCACATCCTCGCCTGCGGCATACTGTCCGCGCACGATGCAAGTTTCGGGTGCCTCGCACGGGAAGGGCCTGATCGCCTGGATGAGCTTCTTCTTTTCAGCGTGGATGGCATCGGCAGAAAAGGTGGCAGGCGGTTCCATGGCGACAAGCGAAAGCATTTGAAGCAAATGGTTCTGGAACATGTCACGCAAGAGGCCCGCTTGTTCGAAATAGCCGGCCCGGTTTTCGAGGCCGACACTCTCGGCAACGGTGATCTGCACGTGATCGATATAGTGCGCGTTCCAGACCGGCTCAAAGAGGATGTTCGCAAAGCGCAACATCAGGATGTTCTGGACGGTGTCCTTGGCGAGATAGTGGTCAACCCGAAAAATTTGATCTTCGCGAAGGTGGCTGTACAGAAAAGCGTCGAGCTCGGCAGCTGAGGCAGAGTCCGAGCCGAACGGCTTCTCGAGCGCGATATGACGCCATGCGGTGCTGTCGGCGGTTTCCGTGAGCAGGCCTGCTGCGGCGAGCCGAGTAACGAGCGGCTGAACCGCTACGGGCGGTGTGGCGAGATAGTAGAACCGGTTAAAAGGGGCTGGCGTATCGAGTTTGTCGAGCGCATTGAGATGCTCTGCGAGGCTCGTGAAGGTGGCCGCGTCCGTGTCTTCGATGCGCACGTAGGAGAGACGGCTGAGGAACGCGTCGCGGGCGGCCGGCGCAGCGTTAGGCATGGCTTCGGTGATCAAGGCGCGGAACGAGGCGTCGTCGTGCAGCGTCCGCCCGCAGCCCACGATTTGAGAACTGGCGTGCAACAACCCGCGCGTCTCAAGCTGGTAGAGCGAGGGGACGAGTTTGCGGCGGGCGAGATCGCCCGTGGCCCCGAAGAAAACCAACACGCAGGGTGCGGGCGCGACTTCGAGGCATAAACGTGCGGTTAGCGCTAGGGGAGCGTTCATGATGATGATCCTTCGTTAACGGGCTGCCCCGCATTATGCAAATACTCTCGAACCGTTGGATTTTTAAACCGTAAAAGACGAAGGTTCTTTCCTTCTTGATTCGAAAATCAGCATTCGAAAATCAACGGTTTATTACGTCGCGCGCAAGCCCCGGAGAGCCTTACGGCGCGGTGGGTATCAACAATTCCTTGCCGCGGATCTTGATGTGCAGTTCGCGCAACTGTTTCTCGGTGACATCCGAAGGCGCGTTCATCATCAGGTCCTGCGCCTTTTGGTTCATCGGGAAGGCGATCACTTCGCGGATGTTGTCCTCGCCCGCGAGCAGCATGACCATGCGGTCGACGCCGGGCGCGATGCCTCCGTGAGGCGGTGCGCCGTACTTGAAGGCGTTCAGCAGACAGGAGAATTTTTCCTCGACGACTTCGGGACCGTATCCGGCGATTTCGAAAGCCTTGTACATGATCTCAGGGAGATGGTTGCGGATCGCGCCGCTGGAGAGTTCGGTGCCGTTACAGACCACGTCGTACTGGAAAGCCAGGATGTCGAGAGGATCCTTGTTGAGCAGCGCGTCCATGCCGCCCTGAGGCATGGAGAAGGGGTTGTGCGAGAAGGCCGTCGCGCCGGTCTCAGGGTCCTTTTCAAACATCGGGAAATCCACGATCCAGCAGAACTTGAAGACGGTCTTGTCGATCAGTTCGAGGTCGCGGCCGAGCTTCACGCGGATGTCGCCGCCCATCTTTGCGGCCTTCTCGGCCTCGTCGCAAACAAAGAAGATCACGTCGCCGTCCGTGGCCTTGCCCATTTGCGCGAGGGTGGCCAACTCGTCGGGCGTGAGAAACTTCTGGATCGGGCCCTTGACCGCAGCCCCATCCCATACGAGGTAGGCGAGGCCTTTGGAGCCGAGCGATTTGGCGTGTTCACCCAGCCTGTCGAAGAAGCTGCGCGGCTTGTCTTTGATGCCTTTAACAGGAATCGCACGCACAACCGAGCCGGCCTTGACAGCGGAGGCAAAGGCGTTGAAGCCGGAGTTCTTGAAGACCTCGGAGCAGTCGAACATTTCGATCGGAATGCGCAGGTCAGGCTTATCGCTGCCGTACTTGAGCAGCGACTCACGGAAGGGGATGCGGATCCAAGGCGTTGCGTCGACCTGCTTTTTCGAGAAGGCCTTGAAGGTACTGGAAATCACGTCTTCCACCACGGCGAAAATATCCTCCTGCGTGACGAACGACATTTCCATGTCAAGCTGGTAGAACTCGCCCGGCGAGCGGTCGGCGCGTGCGTCCTCATCGCGGAAACAGGGCGCGATCTGAAAGTAGCGGTCAAAGCCAGCAACCATCAGGAGCTGCTTGAAAAGCTGCGGTGCCTGTGGCAGCGCGTAAAATTTTCCGTGATGAACGCGGCTAGGCACGAGGTAGTCGCGCGCGCCTTCTGGCGAGCTGCAGGTGAGGATCGGCGTCTGGTATTCGTTGAACCCATGTGCCTCCATCGCCTTGCGAAGGAACGAAATGATCTTGGAGCGCATCACGATATTGTTGTGGATGCGTGCGCGGCGCAGGTCAAGGAAGCGGTACTTCAGACGCAGATCTTCGGAGCCGTCCTCGTCGCCTGGCAGGTAAAGGGGTGTCTGTTCTGAGGAAGCCTCAATCGAACATTCGTTGGCAACGAGTTCGACTTCGCCGCTGGGCAATTCAGGGTTGATGGTGGAGGGCTCACGCAAGGTGACCTCGCCGACGACCGTGATGACGGTCTCCAGCCTAGCCTTGCTAAGCGACTCGAAAAACGAACGGCTGGGGTGGACCACGACTTGAGTCATGCCATAATGATCGCGGAGATCGATGAAGAGAATGCCGCCGTGGTCGCGGACACGGAAGATCCAGCCAGAGAGTTTTGCGGTCGAGCCCGCGTCAGCGGCGCGGAGTTGGTTACACGTATGTGTGCGGTACAGATGCATGGTTTATTCCTTAAAAATGAAGTTAAAGTTTAGCAGAAAGCAGAGGGACCCGTCACGGTGGATTTTTAGAATTGCTAGCGCTTGCCACTGCGTCCGTCTTATCGCTATGATACTGATCGTTGAAGTTTGCCTCAAACGAAAGGACCACCGATATGTCTCGTACTTTAGCATGCCTGTTGATCGTTATACCCAGTGCGTTTTTTTCGATGTTCGCTTGGGCCGCGGAAAAGGCCGAACCTCCGACGTGTGACGCGTCAGGGGTCTGTGTGGCTGGCACCAACCAAACCGCGGTGACCAGCGGTAAGATCATTTGGGCGAATACTCGCCTCTATGCTGACGCACCCATGCCTGAGATGCGAAAATGGCTCACCGAAAAACCGGAATGGGAAGGCAAGTTTCTGGTTGTCGAGTTCTGGCGGACTTGGTGCGGCGCATGCAAGCGGATGACGCCGCTGATGAACACGTTGCAGAAAAAGTATGGTTCAGAGCTGGTTGTTGTCGGCATTACCGGCGAAACA
>JBBRJN010000165.1:0-7029 GCA_038219365.1 Kiritimatiellia bacterium
TAGGGCGTGGATCATACACAGCGCCATCACGTCATCCGTGTCGTTGCCCATGTCAGTATCGAAAATGAGCTTCAACGGCTCGGCCTGCGCCAGCGTGGCGGCGAGAAGGCCGGCCAACATTAAGGTGTGTTTCATCGCTACCTTCTCCTCTTCGTTTCTTTCGAGTACATCGTTTTCATCGATTTCTTCGACACCATCGAGCATCGTTCACGTCAGTTCCCTGAACAGCGTCCCCAGTGCACGCGTCATCGCGGAAGGATACCGCGCCACATCCGTGACCGACAGCATCCACCGGTCCGTCTCTTTGTCAGCGGCCCTCCACGTTGTCCGACCGTCGTCCACACATGACGCATCGACCGCCTGAAATTTGAACACCTCTGTTCCGCTCGCCGCATGCGCGGCCACGATTTCGCCGTCGCGCGTGACCGTCAGCCCCGCCGCCGCGAATTGGCTGGCCGTGGACCACATGCCACGCTTCTCCGCCAAGACCTTATCCCAAGTCGCGGCAGGCGGCATCGCCTTCATCGCACGCAGCCATTTGGGATCGGCCGACTTGTCGAACATGTATGCGAAGTAGTTGGCCAAACCGGCTGACACGTCCGCGAGCGCCTCGCGGTGCGGCAGCCAGTAGAAACTCCCCGACGCGCCGCTCTGCCGCTGCTCGGTCGTGTGCCAGCAGGGGAACCAGTAGAGCGGACACGGCAGGTCGAACATCGCCGCATACGCCGACGGATCGAGATTCACGTTGAATTCCAGTTGCGCCGGGTTCGCTGGGTTGTCGTGCGCGGAGCCGCTATTGAGATAGACGCCCGCGCACTTGGCCTTGAACAGCTCAGGCTCGCGCAGCGCGGCAACAATGATGTCGGCCGCCGACCCCACGCACACCAACGCGACAGGGTGCGCCGCCGCACGCAATTGGTCGATGATGAAACGCACCGCCGCAGTCTCCTGCGTCGGCGCGTCAGACAGCGAATCCCGCCGATTTTTCAGCCGATGCGACGTGCCGAGGGAGACCGGCACAGACCGCCCTGTCAACCGGTTCATCTGCGCCACCGCTACGACCGCCGGATCGCCAGCACGAAAGTCGGGCGGATAGTCGATCACCACGCCGCGCAGATCGAACGCGCCCCGCTGCGCCAGCGCATACGCGACCGCAAGATCGAAATGATCGTCCGGATCGCCGTGCGGATGAAACAGATCTGTCACATGGATCACGGGAACGCCGCTTCCCGCGACTTGAACCGGCAGGCCCTCCGCAGATAACCGCGCCACAGCGGCACCGGCCGTTGCCGCTCCCGCTTTCAAAAAACCACGCCGCGATGTGACCATGCGTCAATCCTTCCTGTTGCGCTATTTGCACAGACGCTGAACCAGCCACGACTCAAATCCGGGCAGGTCATTCCAAGCGGTGGCGACGTTCATCTGCCGGGCTGCGGGATCCTCGCGCGTGTAGCCGTTGTCGTCCACGCGGATACCGAGTTTCTCCATGACGCAAAGCTCGTGGGTACAGGCGAGATAGACGGCCACGCAGTCGAAAAGCGTCGTGCTCGCGACACCGGGATCAGTACCTTTGTGTCCGTTGGCCCTGTTGAACTCCGACCAAACACGATAGTTTGTCATCAGCGTCTGCACAATCGGATCAGGACACGTACGGATGCGCTCATAGCTCTCGCCCTTGAACTGGATCAGGCCGCAGGTGTCGAGCGGCGTGATCGTGATGTCCATCCACGGCGCGGAGAGCGCGGCGCGGCAAGAGACGGGATCAGCCCGCACATTCCATTCAGCGCTGGGTTTGGGGTTGCGTCCGTAACCGAGCCGCACGCTGCCGTGCATGCCGACGAACCGGGCCTTCTGAGCGATACGTGGCTCACGCCGCAACGCTTCGGCAATATTGGGAACAGGGCCAATGCAGATGAGCGTCACCTGCTCTTTCGAGGCCATCACTATGTCGATCAGCGCCTGCACGCCGTCCGGATAAACCTTGCCGGGGTATTTCTTCAGCTCATATCCGTCGATCCACTTGGACTGATGATGAAAGCCGTCCTTCGCGCCCGAGCGGACTCCCACGCCGACTGCGATATCGGTGCGTTTGTCAGCCTCCAGAATCTTGGCGATCAGCCGAGCCCGCGCCTCGGCGTTCCCGTAATCGCCGAGAATCAGTTTGATATCCAGTTCCGGGCATTTCAGCGCCAGCGACACCGCCCACGTATCGTCGATGTCATCGCCTATATCCGTGCTGATAATGACAGGGACTCGTGCCGCTGAAGGCTTAGTCGTCGGCACGCTTGCCACCTTCCCCGCATCCGCACAAAGCGCACACAGCGATAGTCCGATCACCTGCATCGAACTCAGTATCATTTGTCTTATCGTCATATCCATCCTTATCTCACCAGAATCATTGTACCTGACGGCGTCATCAACACCACGCGTTTTTCTGCCGGAATTAAGACAACCTTGGTGCCGGGCTTGTAGGCCCCGATGACATCGACCGTAAAACCTCCCGTCGGCACCGTCACGTTCCCGCCGTATTCGATGAGCGTCACCAGCGTCGCCGGAATGCCGCTGCGGCCTGTCAGGTCGAGGGTGAAAAGCGAAGGCAACCCCAAATCGCCTGCCACATGGATCGGCAGCGAAGAGTGGCCCGCATGCAGCCATTTCAGCGTTGACCCGCTTTGGAATGCCAGATCCCCGACGGTCAGGCTGTCCGTGGCGGACGGCAGAACCAGAGCCGCCCGGTTGCCGACGCACAAGACCCCCTTTACTGTTGAAGCGCCCGTGACAACCATCGTCTGGTTGGACTGGAGGGCAGAAAGGGCGGGATCGCAGTAATTCGTGCTGATGTTCAGTGTGGCGGATACCAGCTTGAGCGTCCGGCCGGGCAGCGCTTTGGGCTTACCGTAGGCCGACGGATAGCCGCCGTATTTCGCGGCAAGTTCCTGTCCGACCACAGCCTCTTGGGCATCGGTCAGACGCGTGCCGTAGAAACGGACTTCCGCGATCAGCCCGCTGAAGCCGTTCGCGCTCATCGTCCCGCCGATCAGCAGCGGCTGTGACGCCCGGGCATATCCCACGCTGTCGAGGTTGACGGCGATGCCATCCACGGAAACCGCGTGTGCGCCGCTGTTAGCCCAACGATAGATCACCACATGCGGCTTGCTGTCTGCCAGTCTCGGCTTGCTCTTGGCGACCATGCTGACCGTGTAGTTCGCCGTGTAGTTGTAGGTTTTCGTGACCTGCGCGCCCGCGCCCGCCACGATGCGTCCGTTCACCAGCGCGAGCCCCCAGTCGTCGTTGTTCACCGTCGCAGAGACTTTGTTGCCCAGCAAACCGCCGCCGGTCCACCAATCCTTGGTCAAAGAGGTAACGGAGTCATCGGCCTGGAAAACGATCGCGGCCGTGAATTGTTGCGAACCGACAACCGGGTTGCTGCCGCTGGCGACGATCATCGGACTGCCGGAGAACTGCAAGGCCGGCTTGCCGCCGACGCCGACCGCAGCGTACACCGCCGAGCCAGAGGCCACCCGCGCCGAGACGGTGTCCGGCCATGTCGAGACCGTTGCGCCGTCCGCTTGCGCCAGCGTGTCCGCCGACCAGACGGCGACAGCGGCGGGCACGGTCGCATTCGTGCATACATTTTGCGACGCGAGGTCGGCAGCGTATGTCTTGTTCGTCATCGCCGCCGCCGCTGTCGCAGCAATCGTCGTGAGCCCGTAACCGGTCGCCAGGTCACGCACCAGCTTCTGCCGGGCATAGCGATCCATGCACTGATTTCTATAGATTCGGATTTCCGCGATCTCGCCGTTGAAACAGTGAGACTGATTGCCCTGGCCGTCGCCCATGTAGATCGGGTACGTGGCGCGCGGCAGCGTGACGCCTTCCAAGGTGCCGGGCGAACCCCCGTTCGACTCGCTGCCCCCCTTCGCCTGAAAAACCGTCGCGTTCAGCGTCTCATCGCCGTCCAGATTCAGCGCGATCCTGCCGGGCTGCCACGCGCACAGGGCCACATGCGGCGCGTTCAGCGCGGCAGCGACGGCATGATACTGCATCAGATCCATGGCGCCTCCTTCGGAGACTTGGCTCAGCGCGAGACCGATGCGTCCGTCCTGCGAGAAGACGAACCCCCAGTCGCTCGCTGACCCGGAATCCTCGCCGCCAATGAAGAGCGAACTGTTCCACCACGCGCTCAGTCCGGAATTAAAGCCGTTCGCATAAGGCTTGAAGACCACCGCGATGGTGGCGGACTCGGCACCGGCGAGCGGATTCAGGCGCGGGTTGATCCGCAACTGCCTAAGCGCGTCCGTGTTGAAGCGCAGGGTCTGATGCCCGTTAATCGCATTCGTCACCATGAGCGGCCCCGTGCTCGTGTTCAACCGCGTGGCACCCACCTCGTAGTTGTCTTCGGCCCAAGAGGACACGGCGCTCCCGTGTGCGACAGTCAGATTGTCCGCGCACCAGCGGTAAGGCGGCGCTTCAACGGTCAGCGAACCGCCGTTGACGGTCACCGTGCCGTCCAGAGCGCCTTTCGGAGTCAGCTCCACCAACCCTCCGCCGGACGCGGCGAGCGAATCGCCGTACACCGAGTCCCGCAAAGAAATTGTCTTGCCCGCAGTCGCCAGCGTGTTCGTCCCGAGAACACCCAGTGGCACCGTCACCCGCGTGTTCGCTGTGGCGAGAAGCGTGCTGTTCGAGAGCGTCACCTCCACGGGTAGATAAGGCGCCATCCAGTTGTCCTTCAGCCCGTCGTTATAATAGGTGTTTTTCGTCGAGAGGCCTCCTGAACCGACCGCCAGCGTGGAATCCGTCATCCGGACAGACGCAGAGGCCCAATCACTTACCCCGCTTATGGAGATATCGTTTAATAGAGCGGCGGTTACTGTCAGCATGCTCCCCCCTGTCGCTTCGACGCTCCCCGAGCCGCCGTACCTGCCCGCCAGAAACGTTGACAGGGCGCACAGCGCACCGTTCTTCATCGTCAGTGTGGCTGAATTCGCCTGTTCGCCCAGTTCAAACGATCCGTTGCAGGAGACCTTGCCGCCATCGACCGTCACGTCGCCCACTCCGCCATTCCGACCGACAATGAACCAGGCGTTATTCGTAAGCGCGCCTCTCACCGTCAATTTTCCATAGGCGTTAGTGCCGTTGCCCACCCAAAACTCAGAGGCGTTCCCCAAGGTCACCGCAGCCCCTTGAGCGATCGTCATCTCGCCTGCGCCGTTCAGGCCGACCGCAACCGCATAGCGGGAGGAAACGGCCGTTGGCTTGAGCGCTCCCGAAACCGTCAGCGTGCTTGCCACGGGGTTAGTCGATCCGCCCCCGACCAGCACTCGATCACTCGCCGTGAGCGTTGTGCCGCTCCCGACCGACAGGCTCGCGCCGTCGGTGAGCCCCAACCGCGCAAGCGTCGCGCTCGCCGAAAGCGCCATCGCGGCCCCCCCGCCCAGATGCACGTCAGCCATGCTGTAGTCACCGGAGCCGCTTAGATCCGTTAATGAGGAGAAGTTCCCGCTGCCGCCGTAGGCCGCCATGATGGGGACAGTACCGTTTCCCGCAAGCAGGTGGTTGAAATAGAAATAGTTCCGGAAAATTTGTACGGTTGTCAAGGTGCCGGTACAGACACGCAGCCGGGCGATCGATCCCGAGAAGTATTTGATGCTGAGCCCGTCCTGGCTGCTGGCACGACCGATTGAATAGACCAGCCCCGTCGTTTCATTAAGGGTCATGGCCTTGGCGTTGTTGAGAAACCCATCGACATACACCCGCATGGTGGCGCCGTCATACGTCGTCACAATATGGTGCCAGGCGACCGCCGCCGGAAGAGGCGCAAACCCGAGTTCCCACGCCGACTTCCAGCAGCCGACAGCCCCATAACCGGCATTGCTGCCATAGGCTATTGACCGGCATTTGCCGTCCCAGGTCGCCCCGCTGTTCCCTCGCGGCGCCCAGCAGAAATAGGACTCCTCGTTGTCAATGCCGGGGTTGTAGATATAGGCCTCAATCGTGAACGGAGTCGCGCTTCCCGTGAGGCGTGAGTCCACGCTTGAGACCTCCAGCCAGTCGCCTCCGTCAAAGGTGACGGCTTTTACGCCGCCGACTGTCCCGACCGTCGGCTTATTGCCAGACGTAGCCTGGGTCAGCGTCTGTGTGCTGTTCCCGGCCCAAGCCGACAGAGCCCCGGCGGACAGCCCTGCGGCATCCAGATCGAGCACCACGTCGCCGGCGCTCTCCAAGGCGGTCACGGCAACCACCGGATAGGTTGGAAAGCCGCCGCGCTCCTCCACATAGTTCGCCCGGATCTGCGCGGGTGTCAGCGCGCCGGAGTGGAAACGCAGTTTCGCCAGTGCGCCGGAAAACAGCGCGGTTGCGGTTTGGCTCGACGTCATGCGTGCGCCAAGGACGTAAGCCCCTTTATCGGGCCATACGTACTTGGGTCCGGAGGGAGTCTGCGTCGCCGGGAACCAGCGGCGGAAGAAACTAGATAGTCGTTCACGCCGTCGAAAGTGAGCGCCGTCACGGTCACGCTGTTCGTTGTGTACGTATTCACGGTCGGACTGCCTGACGCCGTGAAACTCCGAACGGCATCCAGCGTGGTGACCGTCGATCCCGGCGTCAACGCCGAAGCATCAAAGTTCACAAGCAGCGTGCCCGCCGTCTCAAGCGAGGCCTTTGCCGAAAAAACCGCGCCCAATCCCAAGCAAAAAGACAGAAGCGTTCTGCCTACGTATGTTCTAAATGAAAGACTCATATTCCACTCCTTTTTAAAGATGTAATATTTTTGCCACACTCGTGCAAAAATGACAACGGCAAACTCACCCTTCTGCCAAAAACCTGCATATACAATATCCTGGCACCGACTGTACGACCGTTGTCAGGCCACCGACTGTTTTACCCCACCCGGTGGTTCCTGGTCTGTGGAAGACCTGAAAACATACGAGTGCCGCTCCGTTAGAGCCCAACCTCAAAACCAACTTATTTCGCTTTCATTTCAAGGGTGGGGTGGGTAAACTGACCTATCTTTTTACGGAATTGCAT
>JBBRJN010000166.1:0-6997 GCA_038219365.1 Kiritimatiellia bacterium
GGCGTGGCTAAGGACGCGGCGGGCAAGCCGCGTCAAATGGCCGGTAAACCCTTCAACAAACGCACGCTGACGCCGCCGACAAAGGGCATCAGTAACAACGATTATGCGGCCAACTTTGCGGACTTTCTCGATGCCACGCCCACGAATCAGCCTTGGTGTTTCTGGTACGGATGCGTCGAGCCGCACCGCGCCTACGAATACGGCAGCGGCGCGGCCAAAGGCGGAAAGAAAATAGCGGACATTCCGCGTGTGCCCGGCTACTGGCCTGACAACGAAGCCGTCCGCAACGACCTGTTGGATTACGCCTTTGAGGTCGAACATTTCGACAGCCATCTCGGCCGCATGCTGGTTACGCTCGAGAAACGGGGGCTGCTCGACAACACGTTGGTGGTGGTCACGGGTGACAACGGCATGCCCTTTCCTCGCTGCAAAGGGCAAACCTACGCCGACGCGAACCATCTGCCGCTGGCGATGATGTGGAGGGGGCGGCTGAAGGCGCCGGGGCGCACCGTGGACGACTATGTCAGCTTGATCGACCTCGCGCCCACGTTCGTCGAGGTCGCTGGCTTGTCTTGGGAAAAGACAGGGATGGCACCGGCTCAGGGAGAGAGCCTTACGGACATCCTGTTCTCTTCGCTGGGCGGCCGGACCAGCCCCTCACGTGACCATGTGCTTGTCGGGCGCGAGCGCAACGACATCGGCCGCCCTCACGACGAGGGGTATCCGGTACGCGGCATTGTCAAAGATGACTCGCTCTACCTGCACAACTTCGAGCCCTCGCGCTGGCCCGCATGCAATCCCGAGACCGGGTATCTGGATGTGGACGGCGGTCCGACGAAAACAGAGGTGCTTAACACGCGTAATAATCCAGCGCTGAAGGCCTTTTGGGACGTGTGTTTCGGCCCGCGGGGACCTGAGGAGCTGTACGACCTGAAAAATGATCCCGAATGCCTCAAGAATCTGGCGGACAATGACATGACACGCACGTTGCAGGCAGCTCTTCATAACCAGCTTTTCAATGAGCTGGGTGCTCAGCAGGACCCGCGTGTGTTGGGCAACGGCAAGGTCTTTGACGAATACCCGCACGCAAACGAGAAGATGCGCGGGTATTATGAAAGCCGCATGCGGGGCGAGAAGATCCCGGCCGACTGGGTGAATGAGTCGGACTTCGAGGCGGGTGTGAAGCGTAGCGGCAAGGAGGAGTGGCCTCGGGCAGGGTCGGGAGCCTCGGCCAACCCCTAGCGCGTCTGGGGCGTCCGTGCCCTGTTTTGCAGGGGATCGTTCGGTCGGCGAGGGCTTCTGGCATAGTTTTATTGGAAGCACGTTATTTTGTTGCGAAAGACCGCCCATCGCGATACCTTTTTCTCACATGAAAGTGAAAACAGAGTTGTTGGGTATGCTGGCTTTGTCCCTGTCCCTTTCGGCGATGGAGTTGCCTCCGGAGACCTGTGATGTGGCCGTGGTCGGCGGTGGATCGGCCGGGATTTGCGCGGCCGTGCAGAGCGGACGGGCGGGTGTGAAGACCGTGCTGGTGGAGTCCGCAGCTCAGGTGGGCGGCAACACCACCACCGGCGGAGTGAATTTTCCGGGGCTGTTCCACGCGTGGGGCAGGCAGGTGATCGCCGGGATCGGCTGGGACCTGGTGTCGAACACGGTGGCGCTGGCGGGCGGCACGCTGCCGGACTTCACGCGCCCGACAGGGACCGCTCATTGGAAGCATCAGGTGACCGTCAACATTCCGCTTTTTGTGGCGCTTTCCGAAGAGGCGCTGCGCAAGGCCGGCGTCACGATCCATTATCACGCGGCACCGATGACGATTGACAAGACACCGAAAGGCTGGCGCATGGTCACCGCGGCGGCGGGCGATACGCGCACGATTCTGTGTAAACAACTCGTGGACTGCACGGGCAACGGCGCGGTGGCCGGGCTGCTGGGGCTCGAACGTCTTCAGGAGGAGGAGCGGCAACCGGGGTCGTTCGCGTACACGCTCCGCCCGAATACGGATTTGAAAAAACTGGACGCCAAGGCACTGCAAGCGCTGTTCAGCGAGGCGGTGAAGGCTGGCCTTGTGCAGCGCAACGACTGCCGCTGGGGCGTGATGCAATACCTGGCAGGGGGAGGTAACGTCGGGAACTATGTGGAGGGTGCGGACAATTCGAACGCCGACGCACGGACGGACACCAATCTGCGAGGGAGAGCTTCGATGTTGCGCATGTACCGGTGGCTGAAGACCGTGCCGGGGCTGGAGAAAGTCGAACTGGAAAGCATGTCGCCCGAAGTCGGCGTCCGCGAGACCTACCGCGTGGCGGGGGAGTACCTGATCACGCGAGAGGACTACGTTTCTGGCCGGCGCTGGGACGATTCAGTGTGCAACGCGTTCTACCCGGTGGACATGCACAGCCAAAAATCGGGGGTGAGTCCCGCGCACCTCAAGGAGGGCGTTGTGGCGACGGTCCCCTTGCGGGCACTGATCCCGAAAGGGAGCCAGAATCTGCTGGTGGCGGGGCGCTGTCTCAGCAGCGATCGGCTGGCGAACTCCGCGTTGCGCGTGCAGGCGACCTGCATGGCGACGGGTCAGGCGGCGGGTGCCGCGGCGGCGCTGGCAGCAAAAAGCGGGGTGACGCCGGGTCAGGTGCTGATTTCCGAGTTAAAGGCGTTGCTTACGGACAGCGGCGCACTCCTGCCGGAGTGAAACCCGGCGCTGCGGGCGACTTTCGGAGGCGGCACGAAAAATCCTGATTTGGGCGGTTGACATCCGGGCCTCCATTCGGTAATCTAAACAAGTTTTCTTTTCATCCAGAACTCGGTTTTGGAGAGATGGAAGCGGAACATTGGCAAGGTTTGACGGACTCCTGAACGATTGCCTGACGGCTTTTCCTTGAAGTCGGCAGGTGGATTGGGTAAGGGGTTCTTTGCCCCCGTTGGGGGTGAGGGACGATGCCAACATAGCTCAGTTGGTAGAGCACTTCCTTGGTAAGGAAGAGGTCGGCAGTTCGATTCTGCTTGTTGGCTCCAGCTTTGACGATGGATTTTTTGTCAAATCTCACAGGAGGAATTCCAAAATGGCGAAAGAGACATTTAATCGTGTAAAGCCGCACGTCAACGTCGGCACGATCGGTCACGTCGATCATGGCAAAACCACGCTGACCGCAGCGATTACCAACGTTCAGTCCCTGAAGGGTTTCAACGCTCCGATCAGCTATGACCAGGTGGCGAAGGCCTCCGAGTCTGCTGGCCGTCGTGACCCGACCAAGATCCTGACGATTGCCACCTCGCACGTCGAGTACGGCACCGCGAACCGTCACTACGCCCACGTTGACTGCCCCGGCCATGCCGATTATGTGAAGAACATGATCACCGGTGCCGCGCAGATGGACGGCGCGATCGTTGTGGTGAGCGCGGCTGACGGACCGATGCCCCAGACCCGCGAGCACATCTTGCTGGCCCGTCAGGTCGGTGTGCCTGCGATCGTGGTCTTCCTGAACAAGGTTGATCTGGTCGACGACGCTGAGCTGCTGGACGTCGTCGAGATGGAAATCCGCGAGCTGCTTTGCAAGTATGAATATCCGGGCGATGATATTCCGATCATTCGCGGTTCCGCGCTGCCGGCCACCAAGGCCACGAAGGTGGATGACCCCGCGTGTGAGTGCATCACGAAGCTGATGGAAGCGCTGGACAGCTACATCCCTGAGCCTGTGCGCGTGTTGGATCAGGCGTTTCTGATGCCGATCGAAGACGTGTTCTCGATTGAAGGTCGTGGCACCGTGGTGACCGGCCGTATCGAGCGCGGCATCATCAAGGTCGGTGAGGACGTTGAGATTATCGGTCTCCGTCCGACCGCCAAGACGACCTGCACGGGCGTCGAGATGTTCCGCAAGCTGTTGGACCAAGGCCAGGCTGGCGACAACGTCGGATGCCTCCTCCGCAGCACGAAGAAAGAGGATGTCGAGCGCGGCCAGGTGTTGGCCAAGCCCGGCTCCATCACGCCGCACACCGATTTTAACGGCGAAGTGTATGTCCTCAGCAAGGAAGAGGGTGGCCGTCACACGCCGTTCTTCAAGGGCTACCGCCCGCAGTTCTACATCCGCACCACCGACGTCACGGGCGACATCACGCTGCCCGAGGGCGTGGAAATGGTGATGCCGGGCGACAGCCTTTCGATCGCGGTGAAGCTGATTTCGCCGGTCGCATTGGAAGACAAGATGCGCTTCGCCATCCGCGAAGGCGGCCGCACAGTCGGCGCCGGCACGGTTGCCAAAGTGGTCAAGTAAGAGTTTCCTGTGAGCGTGTCCGGCCGGGACGTTTCGGCGTCCCGGCCGCGGCACGGATTCACGCAGCAGCGAGGCGAACATGCCCAGAGAATTAGCGATTATGGCCTGCACAGAGTGCAAGCGCCGCAACTACACGACGACGCGGAACAAACGTACGATGACAAACCGCCTGGAGCAGAAAAAGTTCTGCCCGACGGAGCGGAAGCGCACCTTGCACCGGGAAGCGAAGTAGGATAACCCCACTTTAGGCCAGTAGCTCAATTGGCAGAGCGTCGGTCTCCAAAACCGAAGGTTAGGGGTTCGATTCCCTTCTGGCCTGCCAGCATTAACCGCGGCATCTGTCGCTGTTCCGTAAAAGGAATGGTTACAGGTTTTCGCATTTTAACCGCGGATTGACCGAAGGGTCTTAGACATGAGTAACGTGAAGCAAGTTATCCAGAGTTTTGGGACGTATCTGGGCGAAGTCGGGGTTGAGTTCAAAAAGATTACCTGGCCGGACCGGCAGGAGCTCATTGATTCGACTGTCGTGGTGATCTCATTCATCGTGATTCTTGCGGTGGTGGTGCTGTGTTGCGACAAAGTGATTCAGTTTTGCCTGCAGCTCTTCCATTCGTAACAAGCGGGGATTTGACCATGACGAAGCAATGGTTTGTTTTGCACACGTTGACCGGCCAGGAGCAGAAGGTCAAGCGTTCGATTGAAGCACGCGTGCGGATCGAGGAGATGGGCGAGTACATCGGTGAAGTCGTGATCCCCACCGAAAAGGTATCCGAGGTCAAGAACGGCGTGAAGACGACCGTGACGCGTAAGTTTTTCCCAGGCTACGTGCTGATCAGCCTGGTTCTTTATGATGAGGCGCGCAATGTGATGGAGCCTACCTGGCGGTTTCTCAAGGAAACGTCGGGAGTGATCGGCTTCATTGGCGGCGAGCGCCCGCTGCCGCTTACGACGGCCGAGGTTGATGCGATCATCAATCAGGTGGCCGAGAAGAAGGAAAAGGTTAAGCCGAAGGTTCAGTTCGAGCCTGGCGAGACCGTTAAAATCACCGACGGGCCGTTCATGAGTTTCAACGGCACGGTCGATGAAGTGGATCCCGACCGGGGCAAGCTGAAGGTCTCTGTAGCGATCTTCGGTCGTTCCGCTCCGGTGGAACTGGAGTACTGGCAAGTCGAGCGCGCGGTCAACGAGAACGCGTAGCGGGCTTGGTTTAGGAACCGTCGCGCAGGGGCGTGGCGGTCAGTTCGTCAACGGTGACTCGTTTGGACCGGTGGGGATGCCGGGAGGGTCACGACAGACAAGTAGGTGCGATCATGGCTAAGAAAGTCACGGGTACCGTGAAATTGCAGATTCCCGCCGGCGCGGCGAATCCTGCGCCGCCGGTGGGCCCCGCGTTGGGTTCCCAAGGCGTGAACATCATGGCGTTTTGCAAAGAGTTTAACGCCAAGACTCAAGACAAGGCCGGTCTGATTATCCCCGTGGTGATCACGGTGTATGCTGACCGTAGCTTCTCCCTCGTTTTCAAGAGCCCTCCGGCTTCCGCGCTGCTGAAGAAAGAGGCGGGACTTGCCAAGGGGTCTGGCGTTCCCAACCGCGACAAGGTCGGCAAAGTGACACGCGAGCAACTCCGCAAGATCGTCCAGATCAAGAAGGCGGACCTGAACGCGTCGAACGAAGAGGCCGCAATGCGGATGATCGAAGGTACCGCGCGCAACATGGGTATCGAGGTTATTGATTAACAAGGGGACTTGAATCATGGCAAGACATGGAAAACGGTATATCGACACCCAGAAAAAGGCCCCGACAACGGCGGTGAGCTTGGATGAGGCTGTCGCTTTTGTGAAGGCGAACGCGGGTGCGAAATTTGACGAGACCGTCGAGATCGCAATGCGTCTCGGCGTAGACATCAAGAAGTCGGACCAGACGGTCCGCGGAACGGTCAACCTTCCGCACGGTTCCGGCAAGACGATCCGCGTGATCGTGTTCGCTGCGGGCAGCCACGCTGATGAGGCGAAGGCGGCCGGTGCGGACGAGGTCGGGTACGAAGAATTGATCGAGAAGGTCAAGAACGGCTGGACCGACTTTGACGTGGCGATCGCGACCACCGACGCGATGAAGGAAGTTCGCAAAATCGCACGTGTGCTGGGTCCTCGCGGCTTGATGCCGAATCCGAAGACCGGAACGGTGACGGACGATACGGCCGCCGCCGTGAAGGCCGCGAAGGGCGGCAAGGTCGACTTCCGCATGGACCGTACCGGCAACATCTGTGTGCTGTGCGGCAAGCGCAGTTTCGATGCCGATAAACTGGTCGGTAACATCAGCACGATCATCGAAGCGGTCAAAGCCGAGCGGCCAGCGGGTGCCAAGGGCGCTTTCATCCGCTCGCTGACGGTCTGCTCCACGATGGGCGTGGGCGTGCGCGTGCTGGTTAAGGACGCTGAATAACACGGGAGACGGATGCAATGAGAACCGAAAAAATTTCCATTTTGAATGAGGTCATCGAGCGCGTCAAGGCTTCCGACTTCTGCTTCGTGCTGAATTATGGCGGACTCAAGGTGACGCAGCTGACGACGTTGCGTCAGGAATTGGCCAAGCTCGACACGCGTGCCACCGTGGTTAAGAACACGTACCTCGGCAAGATCGCGAAGGATATGGGCTGGGCAGACATCTCTTCGATGCTGACCGGGCCAACTGCGATGATCACCGGCACGGGCGACGTGACGGAAGTG
>JBBRJN010000167.1:0-6936 GCA_038219365.1 Kiritimatiellia bacterium
GCGGTTGCGGGCTTCGCCCGCGTTAGGTGTTTAAGCTGTAGGCTTGAGACTGCTGGGGCGTAAGCGCGGGTTGCGCAAAAAAGAAGGTTAATTATGCGCAAATGTATGTGGTTTACGCTTAACCCTCGTGATACCGTATACGCATTGTCATCACTGGGTTGTGAAAAGGAGTCTGGATGAGGCCTTTGTTGCTTACTTGCGTGTGTGCTCTGTTCGTAGAGATTAACGGATTTGCGGCGGTCACGCCGAATGAATTTAAAGAGGGCTCGGACAGCGACCGGATCGAGGCGGCGATCACTCAAGCGGTCACGACAGGTGAACGGTCCCTCGAGATCCCGCGCCTGAACGCGAAGAGTGGGCAGCCCCTCTGGCTCATCGAACGCGCGATTCTGCTGCCGTCGGATTTCACGCTGGTGCTGCGCGACTGCTTGGTGCGGCTCGCGCCGGGCACGCGGGACAACCTCATCCGCAACGCGGGCTCGGCCAAGGAGCCGATGGAGGGCAACGAGAACATCCGCATCCTCGGCTTCGGCAACGCGGTGCTGAGCGGCGGGCTCGCGGCGCACTTCGACCCGCCGGGCGACAAGAGCGGCTGGCGCACCATCGGCGTGCTGCTGTGCGAGGTACGGCACTTCACGATCGAGGGGCTGACGCTGGAGGAGACGCAGGCGTGGGCGGTTTCGGTGGAGAACGGTTGCGCGTATGGCCGCATCGCGAACCTGGACTTTAAGAACAGCAACAAATACCCGAATCAGGACGGTGTGGATATCCGCAAGGGCTGCCACGACATCCTCATCGAGAACATCACGGGCGTGACCGGCGACGACGCGGTGGCGCTGACCGGGCTGCGCAACGAGAAAGCGAAGGACAACCCGGGCGTGCGGGGCATGCAGGTGGGCGGCAACGCGCCGCGCCCGGACGACGACATCTACAACATCACGATCCGCAACGTGCGGGCCAAGGTCGCGGGCGGGCACCACATCGTGCGGCTGCTGAATCAGGACGGCATCCGGCTCTACAACATCTTCATCAGCGACGTGATGGACGCCTCGGGGCCGAACGACCCACGGGTGCAGGCGGGCGTGAAGATCGGCGACCTTCGTTATTGGTCCATGTCCCAGTGCCAGTTGGGCGACACGTACAATATTTTCGTGGACAACGTGCTGACGCGCGGCAAGACCGGAGTGAGGATTCAGGGTCCGCTCAAGAACGCGGTGCTGCGTAACATCGTCGGGTACGGCGGCTGCACGAATCTGGTCGAGAAGACCGCGCCCACAGAGAACGTGCTCATCGACGCGAAACAGTTCTGAGGTCGCTGAAACCTAAGAGGTGCGCGCTGAAACGTGAAAAAGTCGGGATGGGTGGTTTGTTGTTGAGGATGAGTCACCCCGATGCCTGAAAATAGTGTACAAGGGCAACGGCCAGCAATTCTAATTATGTCGGGACGTGCGCTGTGGGAAGGCCCTCACGGGCTACAAACGGAAACGCCGGGCTTTCTCCTGTTCGTAGTGGCGCCGTGAGGCGCTTCTTAGCCATAATTAAAATTGCTGGGCAACGGCTCGCTCGTATTATTGCAGCAGAGGGTATATGAAAGTCTGGGGAGCATTTTTGATTGCTTTTTTCTTTGCGGCGATGGTCAGAGCGGACGCGCCGTTCCGTCCGGCGAGCAACGAGTGGCCGCCGGTGATCGGCGCGTGGTTCTGGTCAAAAGAGTGTTTGGAGCCGGACGGGTTCAAGCCGTTTCTGGATGCGGCTGCCGCCCACGCGCCGTATACGCTGCTGTCGAGCGCCTGCCGCAGCGTCGAGGTGGTTGACCCGCAGATGCACGAGCAAATGGACAAGGCGGTGCGTTATGCGAATTCGCTGGGCTTGAAGGTCGTGCTGGAGGTCGACATCCGCTTGGCACGGCAGGCCTTCCGCGCCAAGTACCCGGAGGAGCAGCAGGAGGAACTGGTGCTCAGGATGATCGTAAGCACGAACGACACCCCTGCGTCGGTGGTGTTTCAGGGAAGTGACACGAGCGACCACATGAACGGGAGCCTGCCCGCGTACGAGTGCCTGACCACGCAGCTCGTGCTCGTCTACTCGTTCGTAAAAGGGGGGAGGGGAATCGATCCCGAGACGGTGAAGGACATCACGCGTGACGGCGTCGTCGCGGCCGCCGAAGGCCCGCGCAAACTGACCGTGCGTGTGCCGCCCCAGCCGGGGCGCTGCGTCTGCGTGATCGCCTCACACACCTGTCTCACGCCCGACGTGTTCGCGCCGCATTTTCTTGAGTATCAGCGCGGGATCATCAAGCAGTATGCCGACTTGCCACTGGCGGGAATCATGAAAGACGAGTGGGGCTTTCCTCCGGACCACACGGGTAATCCCGAGCACGACCGCTATTGGTACTCCGAGGCGATGGCTGCGGTCTACGCGAGCCGGTCGGGCGGCCGTGACCTGGTGCGTGACGCGCTGCTGATGTTCGCGGGCGAGCGGGGGAGAGACGAGGAGCGCCAAGCCGCGATCAACCGCTACCGGAAGCTGTGCCGCGACCGCAACGTGGAGATCGAGGACGACTTCTACCGCGCCGGAAAGGAGACCTTCGGCAAAGATGCCTTTATCGTGACGCATGCCACGTGGACTCCCTATCCGGGGGCACAGGAGTTCCGTAAGAGCGGCTTGTCGTGGTGGGATGCGACGCGGGACATCGGGCAGTCTGACGAGTCGACGCCGTACCCGTGCCGCACCTCGCTGGCCAAACGCTGGGGTTTCCCGCTCTGGTACAATCAGTACTATTCAAAAGAGCCGGAAGCTTACATAAAGGAACTGTGGGCGGGAGCGCTGAGCGGCGGCAGGCTGAACGTCCATCCGCTTTATCCGCGTCCGGACCTCAAAGGAGGCGAGCGCGAATTCAGCTTGATGAGGAGCGGCTTGATGGTCGGCATGACCAGGCTGCGCATGCTCGACTTCATCACGCAGGCCCCGCTGGACTGTCCCGTGGGAGTGATCTTTGGCCACGCTTGTGCGATGAACTGGACGCAAGCCTCCTATGACAATGTGGGGCTTGGGGTCGCCTCTGCGCTTTGTGCGAAAGGCTATCCCGCCGACCTGTTTCCCTCCAGCCTGATTGCATCGAAAGCGCTGAAGCTGGATGCCGAGGGCTACGTCTGTCTCGGCCCGCAGCGCTACAAGGCGGTCGTGCTGTACCAGCCCGAATTCGGGGACGAAACGGAGCTGGCGTTCTTCAGCCGGGCAGCGGCGGGCAAGAGCGCGCTGTTTAGGGTCGGCGGATGGACCAAGGATTTCGAGGCGCGTCCGCTCGAAATGGCGGCGCGGTTGGGCGCGAACGTCAGGAACTATGCCGGCGACACGGACTGTGCCGAAGCGGTGCTGCGATTGCTCGGCGAGACCGGCGTGGCGCGCGTGACGGCGTGGCCGCAGAGCGCCAAGCGCTGGGGACACGCGGGAGGGGCCTTGGCCACACCGCCGGCGGACGGGCATTCGACACTCATTGACGGGACTTACGTGAGAGTCGCGGGAAGCAAGAATCCTGCGGGCGATCCGATCAGCGAGACATTCATGTGGCAGGGACACTCCGTAGCGGTGGATGCGGTCGGCGTCGTGGCGATCCGCTTTGCGCCGGACGGCAAGGTCGCGGCTTTTGCCGCGGGCGGCCTCAAGAGCCTCACGGCAAACGGTCTGGAACTCACCCTGTCTGGGCGAGTGGACCTCGCGTTCCGCGCAGACCCGGAGGGCCATGTGCGCGGCGTGGTTCAAGGGCTGATCGGACCTGTTCCTGAAACGCTCAAGAAGCTTACACTCGACTGGCAGCGTCTGGCCGTGCCGCCACCGTGTAAGTGAATGCCCAATCCTCAATCACTTGCCGATTGCCAAACCGGTCAGAACTCCTTACTATCCAATCTATCATGAATAAAATCCGTATATTCCTTTTCATTTCTTGTCTGCGAAAGAGCTCTACGATGAGAAAAGGCGTTTTGTTCTTAATGGGTTTGGGTGTGACCGGTCTTGCCTGCGCCGCCGAGCCGCCGCGCATGGAGCCGGCGGGCGGCTGGCTGGTGAAGGTCGCCTGCGGCGAAGTCTCCGCCGTGCTGGCTGTCGATCCACCGGACATCGTCGAGGTCACAGACGAGAAGTACGACACGCTGGCGCTGTTCCAAGGGCCGGTCTGGCGGCTCGGCACGCCGCTCCTTGGGACCAAAGCCGAAGCGTGCAGCGTGGCGGACGCGCTGGAGCCCGCCTCGCTGGTCGTGCGCGACGCGCCGGGCGCGGTGGCAAAAACATACGCGCTCGGCAAGGACTATCAACTCGAACCGCGCTGGGGCGGCTTCGGACGGCTGGAGGGCGGCGCGATCCCGGCGGACAAGCCGGTGTATGCGAGCTACCGCTACGCGATGATGCGGCTCGACAGCGTTGCTCTGACAACGGACAAGAAGCTGACCCTGCACAAAGGCGTGCCGCATGTGGCCACGCCGCGTCCGCCGGAGCTTGCGGCAGGCGAAACCCGTGTGGGTAACGTGTGGCTTTCGGGTCGCATCGACAAGCTGACGTCAACGAATCTCTTTCCGATCATGGAGGCCGCGTATCCCGAGCCGTCGCGTGCCGGGACAACGGTTGCGGAGCGGCTCTTGCCCAAGACCCTCGCGAAGCTGCGCAGCGGCGCGCCCGTGCGGATCTTGGCGTGGGGCGACAGCGTGACCGAGTGCGTGTATTTGCCTTTCGGGCAGAAGTGGCAGGAGCAGTTCGCGGCGCGGCTGCGCGAACGTTTTCCGAAAGCGAGCATCATCATGCTTTCGGAAGGATGGGGCGGCCGCACCACCACGGCCTACCGCAACGAGCCGCCGGGCAGTCCGCGCAACTATGCCGAGAAGGTGCTGGCGCTCAAGCCGGACCTGATCGTCTCCGAATTCATCAACGATGCCTCGATGAACGAGGCGTCCGTGCTGGAGAACTACGGTGCGATCCTTAAGGATTTCAAAAAGATCGGCGCAGAGTGGATCATTCTCACGCCGCACTATGCGCGGCCCGACTGGATGGGGCTCCAGCAGCAGCGCGAGATCGACCAGGACCCACGTCCCTACGTGCAGGGACTGAGGCTCTTCACTGAGAACAACCGCGTGGCGCTGGCGGACGCCTCGCTGCGGTGGGGGCGGCTCTGGCGGCAGGGGCTGCCGTACTCCACGCTGCTGATGAACAACATCAACCATCCCGATGAGCGCGGCATGAAGCTGTTTGCGGATGCGCTGATGGAGTTGTTCGGGGCCGAAGAAAAGAACTAAACGAACTATGAAACTGAAGTGCGTATGGCTCAGTTGGGTGGCGTTCTGCGGTGTGACCGCGAATGCCGAGATCCGCGTCGATGCTCAAATGCCAGCGGGAAACATCGTGTGTGAGCGCGTCGAGGCCGATCAGGTCTATCTGCATCAGGAGCGGCGCGGCAGCACGACGTGGTGGTTCTACTGGGCGTTCCGCGTGCGCGGGGCTGAGGGGCGCAGGCTGACTTTCCATTTCACCGACGGCGAGCCGGTCGGCACGCGCGGGCCCGCGGTGTCGAACGATCAGGGGATAACGTGGCACTGGCTGAACAAGGATTTCACCACGCGCAGCTTCACTTACGTCTTCGCACCTGCCGAGACAGAGGTGTGGTTAGCCTTCGGCATGGTCTATACGCAACGCGACTGGGAGCGGTTCATCGCGCGGTTCGACGGCTCGCCGTTTCTTGAAAAAGGGCAGCTTACGGTCACGCGCAAAGGGCGCAAGGTGGAGAAGCTGCGCCTTGGCTGCATCCGGTCGGAACCGCGCTACCGTTTGCTGCTGACCGCGCGGCATCACTGCTGCGAGATGATGGCCAGCTATGTTCTGGAGGGAATCATCGAAGGTGTGTTGACGGACGGAGAGACGTCCAAATGGCTGCGCGAGAACGTTGAGTTTCTGGTGATCCCGTTCATGGACAAGGACGGCGTGGAGGACGGGGATCAGGGCAAGAATCGTGCCCCGCGAGACCACAACCGCGACTACGACGGCGCAAGCGTGCATGTCGAGACGGCCGCGATGCGCGAACAGGTGCCGACGTGGGCGGGCGACAAGCTGGCCGTGGCGCTCGACTTGCACTGCCCGTGGATCAGGGGCGAGTACAACGAGTGGGTTTATCAGGTCGGCTGTGCAGGAACGAACCTGTGGGCGCAGCAGCAGGCGTTCGGCAAGGTGCTGGAGAAGGTCAAGCCGAATGTCCTGGCATATCGTCAAGCCAACGACCTGCCGCCCGGTAAGGCGTGGAACACCTCGTCCAATTACGCGCAAGGCATGAGTTGCGTCCGCTGGGCAGCCGCTTTGCCTGGCATCCGTTTGGCGAGCTCGATCGAGATTCCCTACGCGACCGCGAACAGCGCCGAGGTCACTCCCCTGTCCGCCCGCAGCTTCGGCAGCAGCCTTGCGACGGCGCTTGGGCTGTACCTGAAGGAGTCAGGTGAAGGGGGCCTTACGGACCCACAACGACACGAATAAAAGGCGTCACGCGAAGGTGCGAAGACGCAAAGGGAAGAACGTCGCTGCTGCAAGGACCTGCGGACGTTTCGGGGAAACCGGTGGCGCACTAGCGTCCCTATCCCCGGCGTGTGTGGCCGCGTCCGCTACTTCCCGTCACTTTCACGCGGACGCTTTCCCTCTTCCCATCGTGTGTGGCCGCGTCCGGTAGGGACGGCTCCCCGAGCCGTCCGCAGGTCCCAGTCTCCTCAAATGCGTTGCTGCAAGGACCTGCGGACGTTTCGGGGAAACGTCCCTACCAGTGGCTCCGGTGCCGCGCCTTTCATGCGGCGGCGTTCCGTGCTCCCGGCGTGTGTGGCCGCGTCCGGTAGGGACGTTTACCCGAAACGGGCGGCGGTCCCAACAAGCGGCCAATCCCCCGGGGGCGGTTAGGGGGAACGTCCCGTGTCG
>JBBRJN010000168.1:0-6935 GCA_038219365.1 Kiritimatiellia bacterium
GATGCCGGAGAGCGTGGCGATCTCGTTCAGCGAGACGGCGTAGCTCTTCCCGAAGCCGCTGACCATCTCCATCAGATCCACGTCCGTGCTTTCCCACGGTTTGGCGTCGAGGCGGTCGCAAAGGGCTTTCAGCGTCAGGCCATGGGTGATCGCGCGCTGGGTGAGGATGCGCAGGTCGGCGTTGCGCGAGTTGAAGCCGACGAGCTGCGGGTTACGCGCCGAAAGCCCGTCGAGCAGAAACCGCTTGAGGATGTAGGGTTCGTCTTGCGCGGGGTCATCGGGATTTTCGGGCAGCGCCTGAAGGAAGAGCTGCACCTCGCCGTTCTTGAAGGTCCGGCGGATGACCATGGCGATCGAGACCACGCGGCAGAAGAGGGTGCGCAGGAAAGGCATCGGGTTTTCAGCGGTTGCGCCGCCCTGCTCCCACATGATGCGCAGAACGTCCTGCGAAGGCAGGTCATCCGGCAAGTGATAGAGCAGGCGACCGGCCTGCAGATCAGGAACCCATTCGCAGTCGAACGCCCAAACCTCATCGTGGATAGTTTTTATCATCAGCGTTTCTTTTTGGCCAGGAGGGTGTCGCTGGCGGCATCGGTGAGGGTTGGTTGCTCGAGTTCCAGCGTGCCGTCGAAATCGGCTTCGACGCGGAAGCGCACATGTGTGACGGGTTTGGTGAGCGAAATCTTGCGGCTCAGCGCGGCACCCGGCGTCGTCAGCTTGTGTTGGGTGTCGCGAACTTCAAAGCCATCGGTTTTGATTTCCAGCTGTGAGCCATCCGGCTGCGTGCTGTAAGTCACGAGTTGGTAGAAGACCGAGCCGGTAAACGCATCGGTCTTGCGAGTCTGTCCGCTCAGGCGCAAGGCCCGCAGCTGAGTGCCGGCGAGATTGATGAGCGGGGATTCAAGCTGGGCCTTAAACCTGCCCGCATTGCGGATGCAGAGGGTGATCGCGCCACCGCGCAAGCCGGTGCTGAAGGTTTGTTTGGTACGGTCTTCAAAGGCATAGCGCCAGTCCTGAATACGCCCGTCCGGATCGATGGCGAGGGGGAATGCAGGTAAGAGATTCTTGTCCGGCGGCTGGAGTGGGTAGGCGTTGCGCGAAGGCAGATCAAAAGGAGGGACCTCGACGGCGAGTACGGGCTGGGCTGCAGCGCGTCCGGCATGGAAGGTCGAAACCGCGGTGGCCAGAAGAGCAAAGAACGCGAGGGCGCTCAGAAGCAGAACATGTTTCTTACGGGCCGGCCTGGGGGGGGTGATGATGGGGAGCGGGTCGCCCGTTGCTTGAGCGTGCGGCTCGACGGGGAGCGGCTTGGCAAAGGAGAGCCCTTCACGCAGGCTCGGCAGGTTGTACAGATTCTCACGCTCTTGTAGCCACACGTCGTCTCCGAGTCCGGCAGCAAGCAAAGCCTTACGGTAACCCTCGCTGTCGAAATGGAGCTGGCGGAAGAGGATCGACTTCGTGGTATCGTCATACACGCAATAGGAAGAGCGGTACTCGCCCACACGCGGGTACCCGACACTGCCGGGGTTGATGAGGTAGCGCTTGCCCTCCTCCAGCTCAAAATCGCAGGGCGCAACAAAATGGGGCGTTCCGCTGGCTCCGATGACATAGATGGCAGGCAGGTGGGAATGGCCGACGAAAAGCAATTGCTCGCGGGTGGCCTTCCAGGAGGGCATCGCGTCTTCGGGCTCAACGACATACCGGAAAGCGCCCGGCTCCGAGAATTCGCCATGGGTGCAGCGGAAGCCGGGGAAGGCAAATTCGAGCGGCAGCGTCTTGAGCCACGCCGTGCCGGTCTCAGAGAGTTGCTCCCGGTGGCTGAGAACGGTGATTTTGGCGCGTGGAGAAAAAGTCGCCGCATCTAGCTTGCCGCAGATGGCGGCATCGTGATTGCCCAACAACGTGACATGCACGACACGATAAACCGATTCGAGCACCTCGACGGGCGCTGGGCCGTACCCCAATACATCGCCGAGACAGATGATTTTATCCACCTTCAGGTCGGCGATGTCAGCCACCACGGTTTGCCACGCCGCAAGGTTGGCATGGATGTCGGATACAATCGCATAACGCATAACGAGAGCCGCCAGAGGGAAGGTTGAATCAACGGCCGTACTTTACCGGGAATGCGGTTTCGGCACAAGGCGAAAGGCGCGTTACTTCCCGACAGGCTGGCCATCGACAGTGAGGAAACTCACCTCGCCGAAGTTGAGTTCGCGGACGCCCGCCTCGATCTTCGAGCGGTCCCCGACCACGACCCAGACGAGGTGGTCCGGCTGCACCACGGTCTTGGCGGCGGCGGACAGATCTTCCCGCGTCAGCGTGCGGATCTTGTCCGCATAAGTCTGCCAGTAATCGTCCGGCAGGCCGAAGCAAACGATTTCCGCCAGCGAGCCGGCCACGCTGGCTTGCGTCTCCCACGTGCCAGGCAGCTTGAGCGTCTGGTTCGTGACCGCGCGTGCGAATTCAGCCTCCGTGACCGGTTTCGCGCCGATCATGCCGCGCAGTTCGCGGTCGAGTTCCTGCATGGCCTCCTTGGTCTTGTCGCCCTGCACGGGTGCCATCGTCACGAACGGGCGCTGGCCGCGGGCGGCGGCGATCGAGCTGCGCGCGCCGTAGGTCCAGTGCTTGTCCTCGCGCAGGTTCATGTTGATGCGCGACGTGAAGTCGCCGCCCAGAATTTTGTTCGCCAGCTCGATGGCAAGCTCTTGTGGATTGGCCATGGGCGGCGCAAGGTTGCCGACATAGATCACGGACTGAAGCGAACCGGGACGGTCAATGATGAACACGGACGACGCCTTGCGCTGGGCGACCGGCGCGATATTTTTTTTAGGCACAGCGCCGGAGGTCCACGTGCTGAACAGCCGCTCCAGCTTCGGCGTGACCGCGGCGAGGGTCGTGTCGCCGACGACCACCAGCGTGGCGTTGTTAGGCTTGAACCAGGCCGTGTGGAACCGCCGCATGTCCCCTGCTGTCAGCTTGGCCACGCTCGCCTCCGTGCCCGAGCCGGTGAAGGGGTTGCCATAGGCGTGCTGCGGGCCGTAGAGCAACTGCGGAAAGACGCGCAGGGCCATTGTCACCGGCTCGGCCTTCTCGCGCTGGATTCCCGCTAGGCGCTGCTTCTGTAGCCTCAAAAAGTCGGCCTCGGGAAATGAAGGGTTCAGGATCACGTCGGCGTAGAGGTCGAGCGAGGCATCGAGGTTTTTCAGCAGCGCGTTGAGTGAAACGGAGGAGGTGTCTAGCGAGCATCCCGCGCTGATGTTCGCGCCCAGCAAGGCCATCTCTTCGCTGATCTCCAGCGAGGTGCGCTTTTTCGTGCCTTCGTTGAGCATCTCCATCGCGAGCTTCGCGGTGCCGGGCAGCGCGAACTGATCCGCAGCGAAACCGGCATCGAGCAGCAGGTTAAACAGCACGGTGGGAATACTGGGGCGCTCAGCGAGGACGATCTTCAGGCCATTGGAAAGGGTCGCGCGCTGCAGGGCCGGGAAGCGGACCTCAGGCCTGAGCAGCGGCACGGGCGGAGTCGCGCGGTCAACGTCGTTGGTGCTGCTGACGTATTTCGGAAACGGGAGGACCTCGAGCACATACTGCCCATCGGAGAGCCACTCCTTCGCCGTGTCCCGGAGCTGGCGCGCGGTGGCCTCGCGAACATTTTGCAAGCTGATTTTGTAGGCGTCGGGCTTCCCGAAAAACACTTGGTTTTCTGCCAGCAGATCGGACTTGCCACCGAACCCGCCGATGCGTTCGATGCTGCGGATGAAGCCTGCCTCGACCTGCGTTTTTACCCGCTGCAGTTCGCGGGCTGTTGGACCCTTCTCAAAAAATCTCTGCACCTCTTCGTCAATGGCCTTCTCGACTTGGACGAGATCCCCTCCGGGTTTTGCGGTGGCGGTAATGACGAATTGCCCGGCGATTTCGCTCAGGTCCGCATACGCGCTTACGTCGGTAGCGATCTGGTCGTCGTAAACCAACCGCTTGTACAACCGCGACGTCTTGCCGCTAGAGAGTATGCTGCCGACAAGTTCGAGGATGTCGCCTGCACGCGTGCCCGTGTTCGGGATGTTCCAAGCTTTGTAGAGGCGGGCCTGCGGCACACGGTCCTGTGCTTGCTGGCGCTGCGTGCCGCTCCGCTTGGCGATCCACGCCTGGTAGCGAGCGATGGGCGGCCCCGGAGGAACGCTGCCGAAGTTTTTCTTTACCTTTTCGAAAACCTCCTGCGCGGTCACATCGCCGGCCACGACAAGCGTGGCGTTGGCCGCGCCGTAGTAACTCTTGAACCACTCCTTCACGTCTTCGAGCGAGGCCGCGTTCAAATCCTCCATCGAGCCGATGACCGTCCACGAGTACGGGTGCCCCGCGGGCCATATATTTTTGGTGATGAGCTCATAAGCGATGGCGTAGGGCTGGTTCTCGTGTTGGCGCTTTTCGTTCTGAACCACCCCGCGCTGCTCATCGAGGCGTGCTTGCGTGATCGCTCCAACCATGTGCCCCATGCGGTCAGACTCGAGCCAGAGCAGGTAGTCCAGCGCATCCTTTGGCGCATTCTCGAAATAATTGGTGCGGTCCTCGCTGGTGGTGCCGTTCATGTCCGTGGCGCCGACTTTCTCCGTGGCCTTGAAAAAGTCGTCGTTGAAATGCTCGCTGCCGTTGAACATCAGGTGTTCGAACAGGTGGGCAAAACCGGTCTTGCCCGGCTTTTCGTTCTTTGAGCCGACGTGATACCAGACATTGACCGCCACGATGGGTGCCTTGTGGTCCTCATGGACAATGAGGGTGAGCCCGTTGTCGAGAACATAGCGTGTGTAGGGAATCTCGATAATGGGGTCAGGCTGTTTTGCCGAGGCGCGATCGGCCAATCCAGACAGAATCGCAAATCCGAGTGCTAAAAAAGTCTTCATAATTCCCCGCTTGCTCTTCACTTGATGAATCAATAGGATGTTCCACAAAAGCAGTTACCAACTTAGAACACCTTGGCTTTGGTGTAAACGCAAAACCGCTTGTGAGTTGAAAAGAACGCGTGTGTTTGTAGTGGCGCCGTGAGGCGCTTGCCGAACCTGCCGAGAATGCCCTCGCGCGCACACTGCGAACGGTGACATGAGAAGGATCACAGAGCATGGCAAGTTCTTCGACCGAAACCCGCGCCGCACGCTGGCCTTCACAGATCAAGTACATTGTCGGCAATGAAGCTTGCGAGCGCTTCAGCTACTACGGAATGCGCAGCATCCTCGCCGGATACATCACGGGTGCCGTTCTCAAAGGAGGGCTGGGGCGCGATGCGGACGCGGCGACAGGCATCATCCACCTCTTCGTTTCCGTCAATTACTTCATGCCGCTGCTCGGTGCCTGGCTCTCGGACAAACTCATCGGACGTTACCACACGATTCTCTGGGTCTCGCTTTTCTACTGCGCCGGTCATGGCGTGTTGGCCTGCAGCGACCTCTTCGGCGGCGTGGATGCCAAGCTGGCCTGTCTCTACACCGGCCTGGCACTGATCGCGTTCGGCTCGGGCGGCATCAAGCCCTGCGTATCCGCCTTCATGGGCGACCAGTTCAAACCCGAGCAGTCGCACCTGCTGCAGAAGGCTTACGGGGCCTTCTACTGGGCGATCAACTTCGGCTCGTTTTTCTCCTTCCTCGCCATCCCGTGGATCAAAGACCGCTGGGGGTTCAGCCTCGCCTTCGGCGTGCCCGGCCTCCTGATGGCGGTCGCGACGTTCATCTTCTGGCTCGGCACCCCCCGCTATGTGCGCGTGCCCTCCAGCCGCCAAACCCATACCGCAGGCTTTTTCACGATTTTCTGGCATGTGCTGCTCACCCGCCGCAGAACCGGCCAACCTTTTTGGGACGCGGCGCTCGGGCGGTTCAGCCGACAGGAAGTCGACGCGGCACGGTCGGTTCCGCCCATCCTGTTTGTCTTCGCCCTGATACCGGCCTTCTGGACGCTCTTCGACCAGACCAACTCGACCTGGGTGCTCCAAGGACAGGCCATGGCCTCTATCAAGATTTGGGGCCTAACGATCGGCGCTGAGCAGATGCAGTCCGTGAACCCGGTCCTCGTGATGCTGCTCGTGCCGCTGCTCACGCTGGTCGTCTATCCGCGCATCGGCTCCTTCGCCGCGCCGCTGCGGCGCATGTCCGCCGGCATGTTTCTGGGTGCGCTCTCCTATCTCGTTGTTGCCGCGATTCAACTGCGCCTCGAGAACGGCGAAACGCTCTGCGTCCTTCTTCAGCTCGTACCGTACCTCATTCTCACGACCGCCGAAGTGCTGATCTCGACGACCGGCCTCGAATTCGCCTTCCGCGAAGCCGCGCCGGAAATGAAGAGCACGATCATGAGCTTCTGGCTGCTGACGGTCGCTGTCGGCAATCTGCTGATCGCGGGCATCACGAAAGTGCTGGGCGACGGCACGCACAGCGGCTCAGTCAGCACGTCGCGATTCCTGCTCTTCGCGGGGATCACCTTTGTGGTCGCGGTGCTCTTCAGCATCCAGACCTCATTCTACAAATACCGCGACGCTGCGGCGGCCCGCGGGGCGTAATGAACACGGGCCGGCGAACGGCTCGGTGATCCGTCCCACACCGTGCGCGGCCAAACACGCTGGCCCCGCCACGGCGCAAGAGACGCTCCTTATGACGTCACACCGTCGGATGTGCGGTTTTCCGCATCCGCCCGCGCGTCAGTCGGCGTCCCCGCAAGCTGAACAGGGTGATGGACACGGCCGCGGGTCTTTGGTATTTTTTACCGGGTTTCGTAGCTCACGATATTCGTAACCTGATTAAGGAGGAGCCAACGGTATGGGCAACCCTATGCTCAATCACTTTCTTCTGCCGGTGCTAGCCGCTGCAGTGGCCGTTTCGGCAGGGTGCTCATCCTACCGCGAGTCGAACACCGTGCGGGCGCCGGAAGAGCAGATGCTGTTAAGTAAAGCGGTGGAC
>JBBRJN010000169.1:0-6931 GCA_038219365.1 Kiritimatiellia bacterium
AGGCGCTTCTTTGCTATAATTATAATTGCTGGGGCAGCGTCCCGTGGTTTCGTCGTGTTTAGCCGCATCAGGCAAGGATGTTTCCCCGAAACGCCTACCGGGCCAAGCAGCGTCATTGTCCGGAATGTGGTGTAGGTCGGGATTCCGATCCCGACCTACGTCATCACCCCCCCGCTTCACTCCGCAGACGGCTTCTTAGGGCTGCCCTCGTCGAGCAACACGTTCAGCGCCTGCAGGTACGCCAGGATGCTGGCTTCGATCACATCCGTGGACACGCCGCGGCCGTGGTAGACTCGCTCGCCATCGCGGACACGCACCGTCGCTTCGCACTGCGCGTCCGTGCCGCCCGTGATCGCCGTCAACTGGAAGGTCTCCAACTTCACCTTCACGCCGAGAATCTGGCTGATGGCTTTGAACGAGGCGTTGATCGGCCCGTCGCTCGCCGCCACCTGTTCGATCAGCTTCCCGTCGCGGTTCAGCCGGATTGTGCTGACCGGCGTGACGGCGTTGCTCGCCGTGACGTTGAAGCGGTCGAGCTTCACGCGCTCGGTCACTTCGGTCTGAACGTCATGCGCCAGCGCCTCGATATCGGCATCGCCCACGGTCTTCTTGCGATCAGCCAGCTCCTTGAACTTGGCGAACAGCTCCGTGATGCGGGCCGCGTCCAAATGGAACCCCAGTTCATTCAGGCGGCTGTCAAAAGCGTGCCGCCCCGAGTGCTTGCCCAACACCATCTTGTTGCGGGGCAGGCCGATCGATTCGGGCGTCATTATTTCGTAGGTCAGCGGGTTGGCCATCATGCCGTGCTGATGGATTCCCGACTCGTGCGCGAATGCATTTTCGCCCACGATGGCCTTGTTAGCCTGCACCTTACTGCCTGTGACATTGACGACGCAACGGCTCGTCGCGTAGATCTTGGTCGTGTCGATCCCCGTGTCGACCTGATAGTAGTCGGCACGCGTCCGCAGCGCCATGACAACATCTTCCAAAGCCGTATTACCCGCCCGCTCGCCGATGCCGTTGATCGTACACTCAACCTGATCGGCACCAGCCTTGATCGCCGCGAGCGAGTTGGCCGTCGCCAGCCCCAGGTCATTATGGCAATGCACCGAAATGCGCGCCTGCGCGATGTTCGGCACGTGGGTTCGGATGTCGGCGATCAACTGGCCATACTGCTCAGGCACCGCATAGCCGACCGTATCGGGAATGTTCACGGTGCGGGCGCCTGCAGCGATGGCCCCTTCGACCACACGATAGATGAAGTCCCGCTCGCTGCGCGAAGCGTCCTCTAGCGAGAACTCGACGTCCTCGCACAGGTTGCGCGCATACGCCACCATCGCGACCGCCTGCTGATAGACGTCGTCCGGCTTCATCTTCAGCTTGAACGCCATGTGAATCGGCGAGGTTGCGATGAAGGTGTGGATACGCGGGCGCACAGCTCCACGCACCGCCTCCCACGCGCAGTCGATGTCCTTGGGCAAGGCGCGGCAGAGACTGGCGACCGCCGCGTTTTTCACCACGCCCGCAACCGCGCGGACCGCCTCGAAATCACCGGCTGACGCAATGGCGAAACCCGCCTCGATGACATCCACGCGCAGCGCCTCAAGGTGCTCCGCCACCAACAGCTTGTCGCGCAGATTCATCGTGCAGCCGGGTGACTGCTCGCCATCGCGCAGGGTGGTGTCGAATACCGTGATTCGTCGCATGTTCTGGGCCTCGCTCATTGCTTTTACCTCGTTGTGCCGCCGGTGTGGCGGGCTTGTTCTTCGTTTCGAATCGTCGTCTGCTCCGGGACACCCGTGGATTCTCACATCAGCTCCGTGAAAACAAAAACTCCCGCGGAATCTGCTGCGATTTTCCACGGGAGTTCTGGCCTTGCATGTACACTTCAAAAACCTACACGTCAAAATCCCCGTGGCCGCTAAGCAGCCAAAGTCCGGTAAGTCGAAGGTCGCACGCTGTAAAGATGCAATTCATTGGAAAGGATTATTTCATAACCCCATCATGCCTGACAAGCGGAAATTCCAAGTGTTTCACTTAGCCGCAGCGCTGATGAAATCGGGCACAACCGCTTCCGGTTTCGAACCACCCGGCACAAGCAGCGTACACAGGGCGAGCGTCCCGCTCACGGGCGCTTCAGTCTCATAGGAGATCATTGAAGAGCCCTTATTGGCCACGTCCCACGTGTTGGGAGGCGTCGCGAGATCCGTCACCTTCCACATGACACCCGCAGGTCCAACCGCGCGCACGGTCAACGCTTTATCGCCGTCTTTGAGCAGCATGTCGTTACCCTGAGCCGTACACGACTTGGCATTCGTCACCATGGCCCAGCGCACCTTCGCACCTGGTTTCAAGCCGGTCAAACGATCTTGAATCACACCGGTCCGCGAGGGCAGCAAGGCACAAGCACGCATCACGCCCTGCGCCTGTCCCGCATACACCTCTCCGAGATCGATCACGGTGTGAGGCAGTTGCGGGTCAGTGTCGAACCGCACGATTTTTCCGAACCCTTTCGCAACATGCAACTGGCCGTCGATAGTCACCACATTATGGCTCGCACTGCTCAATCGGAATATTTTCCAGCGATCTGAATTCTGCGCCGAGTTCCACAGGTTCATGCCTAGTTTTTCAATCGAATAGTAACTCTGCGATCCAAGGTCCACCGCCCAGCGCAGTCGGTCTGCCTCGTAAATGAACGACCCCGAATCCATGTGCCCATGGTTCTGAACCGCGGGGCCGCCCTTGGTCGCCAGATAGCCCGCGTTCGGGTCATCCCACGAGGTGCGCATGACAAGGATCGGCACATGACCTTCGCTCGCCCAGCTGAGCGGCATTTTGTTTTTCGGATTCGCCTCGGTCTCTTGAAACCAAAACAGCAACAGGACGGGAAAGGCCACCCCTCTCAAGCCCGTCTTTTTCGGATCGTTGAGTCGAACCGCCTCGCACACATCTGCGGCCTCTTTGCGCAACCAGTCGGGCCGGTCGGCACGCAGCGCCAGCCACCACAGCGCGAGTTGATGCCCACGCCCGTCGCCGCCATCGGCATAATTGTAAAATCGCCCACTCGGGCCGGTCACGATGTTGATATAATCGCCGGTCTTCGCGAACCCCGGCAGATCATACAGCCCGAAATCGGTGTCGAGCGCCTTGCGCAAAAGATCCATCATATACACGTAGTAGGTCGTGCCATACGTCCAGTACCCAGGCCCCTCGGGATAGGAGCCGTTCGGCTCGTACGGCTTGATCGAATACGGCACGGAAGTCACCGCCTGATAGATGATCTCCAAGGCCAGTTCAGGGTCCTGGTCGCGGATCGCCAACGCGCCTGCAACCATGCCGCCCCAGCACACCTGCGACCAGTTGTTGTTGCCCTTGGTCCAGAAATATTTTTTTGCCAGCGCCTGTTTCAGACCCTTCTCGCGGATCGCCTCGCACAGGGTTTTACGCGTGGCCTCGTCGAGGACATCGTAGAGCCAGTCGTAGCCGAGGGCCACGCCCAGCGTCATCTCTCCGGTGTCGAGAAAGTGACTCGGATTCCAATCCGTGAACGCAGCGGCGGCCAACAGCTCTTTTTTCGCGCGCTCAGCATACTCGGGTTTCTCGGTCAAGCGGTAAGCCGCCGCCAACAGCCCCACGCGCTTCTCGACCTCGTGCTGTCCCTGCATGCGCATGCCTTGCTGCACGCGCTGAACAGGTATCGCCTTCAGCACCTCGTCGGCGTCACGTACGATCCAGTCGCGGATTATTTTCCACTCAGGTTTCTGGTCGATGACGGCACGAATTTTAGCAAACGCGTCCGCCCGCTTCACAAAGAGCCGCGGATGCGTGGACGGCATCTTGTCCAGCCTCGCCTTGACCTCTTCCTTGGTCACTGTATAAGGGTCATACGGTTTCGTCTCTTGCCCCACGGCAACCAGAGCGCACGCCAAACACCCCGCCGACAGCCATCCCCATTTTCTCATCTCGCTCCCCTTTATCGTTTTCATCGCGGAGAAGAATAGCATGGCCGAAGGCGTCCGAATACCCTGGCATGCGTGTGCCCAGCACAGGTGCCGGGCAGGATTTACATGCAGACTCATGTCCTCAAGGCCTGCTAAAAAATGCGGTAACTGCAAGGGTGCGAGTAAGCCGGATTCTGTTCACCGCCCCGAAGGGCGGCTCCGATCATTCATCTGAGCAATCTACCCGGGATCCTATCCGGCGAACCGGAACGACGCGGGTCGCGTCTCGAATCCCCTATTTGATCTTGCTCCAGAGGGGGTTTGCCGTGCGGTCGCGCTCTCACGCTAACCCGGTGGTCTCTTACACCACCTTTTCACCCTGACCCGACGCGAACGCCGGGCGGTTTGTTTTCTGTGGCACTTTCCGTCGGCGCCGATATGGCAGCGCCTCTCCGGCCTTAACGGCCGGACCTCTCACCCTGCGGAGTCCGGACTTTCCTCCCCTGCACGAATGCAGGAGCGATCGGTCACTCCCCTTGCAGCCACCGCAAAACGACATTGCGCCTGGCAATAAATCAAAACAACGCGTATCCGGGTCCCGTTACGCCGAATACAAGATCCGGCCACAGGCATCACACGTAACCAAACCTTGGTTACGCCTGACCATCTGGCCTTTCGACGGGGTCTGCTGCAGGTGGCATCCGTTACAGACGTAGTCGTCGGGCTGCAGGCTCACCACCACGGGCCAGCGCTTGGTCCTGAGCCGCTCGTAGTGGGTCATGAACTGCGGGGTCACCTTCGTGGAGCACTCGGCGCGCTCGGCCTCGGCGGCGGCAAGCGCCTCCCGCACGGAGACCAGACGCGCGTCCAGTTCAGCGACATACCCATCCACGACAGACTGTTCTTCCTTGAGTTTGGCGTCCGCCTCGGCGACCTTGAGCTTAATCGGCGTCACATCGTCCAGCGCAGCCATCTGGCGGGCTTCATAACTGTCAATCTCACCCTCGATCTTCGCAATCTCGAGATTGAACATCTGGAATTCTTTGTTCGTCTTCAGCAAAACCTGATTCTGCTTGATTGCCTGAATCTTGTCGCGTCGGGCTTTGACTTCCAGATCAGCCTCGTTGACCCGCAACTGGGCACTTTTGTGTTCCGCCTGCGCGCGGGCCAAAGCCTCACGAGCGCCTTTCAGGCGCTCTTGCTCTTGGGCTTTGCGTTGCGGAATGTCACGAATTTCTTTTTGCAGGTCGCGAATACGACCATCGATTTCCTGCAGGTCGAGTAACGGTTGAACGACACTCACGGTGGCACTTCCTTCCGGATACAGATGATAAAGAGCACGTATGGGTGAAGTAGTCTATCCAACCCCCCGTCTAGAGTCAAACACCGATATGAAAAAAAAGAGCCCGGAGCGTCAGCCCCGGGCTCTTTCGTTCAACCGTGCGATAAACGCTTACTTCGCGGCGTTCAGGCGGGCCTGAATCTCAGCCAGCTTGGCTTTGAGCGCGTACGGCATGCGATTACCGAACTTCTCATAGGACGCGGCGACACCGGCCAGTTCCTTCTTCCAGCCCTCGACGTCCACCGACAGAAGCTCCTTCATGTCCGCGGCGGACACGTTGCAGCCCTTCAGGTCGATCGCGTCCGCGGTCGGCATGATGCCGATGGCGGTTTCTTGGCACTTCGCCGTGCCCTCGATGCGCTCGCAGACCCATTTCAGCACACGGCTGTTCTCACCGAACCCGGGCCACAGCCACTTGCCCTCGGCCGTCTTGCGGAACCAGTCCACGAAAAAGACCTTGGGCAGCTTGGTCGCGTCCGTGCGGATCGCCATGGTCAGCCAGTGGGTGAAGTAGTCGGCCATGTTGTAGCCGCAGAAGGGCAGCATCGCCATCGGGTCACGACGGACCACGCCGACCGCGCCAATGTTGGCCGCCGTGGTCTCAGAACCGGCCGCCGAGCCCATGAACACGCCATGCGTCCAGTCGAACGCCTCGTTCACCAGCGGAATGGTCGTCGGGCGGCGCCCGCCGAACAGGATCGCGCTGATCGGCACGCCGGCCGGGTCTTCCCACTCGGGGGCGATCACCGGGCACTGGCCCGCAGGGCCCGTGAAGCGGGCGTTCGGGTGAGCAGCCTTGATCTTCTTGCCGTCCGCGTCGCGCATGTCCGGGGTCCAATCATTACCCTTCCAGTCGATCGCGTGCTTCGGCGGCTCGCCGTCCATGTCCTCCCACCAGACATCGCCGTCGTCGGTCAGCGCACAGTTGGTGAAGATCGTGTTCTTGGTGATCGTGCGCATTGCGTTCGGGTTGCTCGCATAAGAGGTGCCCGGCGCCACGCCGAAGAAACCGTACTCGGGATTGACGGCGTACAGACGTCCGTCATCGCCGATGCGCAGCCAAGCAATATCGTCGCCCAGCGTCTGGACCGTCCAGCCGGGGATTGTCGGCTCCATCATGGCGAGGTTGGTCTTGCCGCAGGCACTCGGGAACGCGGCGCAAACGTAGTGGGCCTTCTTCTCGGGCGAGGTGAGCTTGAGGATGAGCATGTGCTCGGCCATCCAGCCTTCCTTTTTAGCCAGAACCGAGGCGATGCGCAGCGCCAGGCACTTCTTGCCGAGCAGCGCGTTGCCGCCGTAGCCCGAGCCGAACGACCAGATCGCACCCTCTTCCGGGAAGTGGGCGATGTATTTCTTCTCGATCGGCGCACAGGGCCAAGCGACGTCCTTCTGGCCGGCCTTCAACGGCGCACCGACGGAATGCAGGCACGGCACGAATTCGCCATCCTTGCCCAGCTGCTTCAGCACCTTGGTGCCCACGCGGGTCATGATCTGCATATTGACCACAACGTAAGGGGAGTCCGTGATCTCGATGCCGATCTTGGCCACGGGCGCACCCAGCGGCCCCATCGAGAAGGGGATCACGTACATCGTTCTGCCCTTCATGCAGCCCTTGTAAAGCTCCAGCATCACGCCCTTCAGCTCATCC
>JBBRJN010000170.1:0-6914 GCA_038219365.1 Kiritimatiellia bacterium
CATGAAATTGTGGAATGTGGCCAAAATCAAGGCCTCGAAAGGTGTTTGCAAACTCGCGTGTGTGACGGCGTACGATACTGCGTTCGCACGTCTGGCCGACGCAGCCGGTATCCCGTTGGTGCTGGTCGGCGATTCGCTCGGGATGACGGTTCTCGGGTATGCCTCAACGCTACCGGTCACCATGGAGCAAATGCTGCACCACACCGCTGCGGTGGTGCGCGGCACCACCCAGGCGTTGGTGGTTGCCGATATGCCTTTCCTCTCTTATCAGGTTTCCATCGAGGAAGGCGTGCGCAATGCGGGCCGCTTCCTGCAGGAGGCCGGGGCCGACGCGGTGAAAGTCGAGGGCGGGGCCTTCCGCTCCGAGCTCATCTTGCGGCTCACACAAAGCGGGATTCCCGTCATGGGCCACATCGGGCTCACCCCGCAGTCGGTGAACGTGCTTGGAGGCTATAAAGTGCAAGGCCGAACACGTGAGGCCGGCGAACAGCTCGTTGCCGACGCCTTGGCGCTGGCGGCGGCCGGGGCGTTCGCGATCGTGCTCGAGTGCGTTCCGCCGGACATCGCTGCGTCCGTGACGGCCGCTTCGCCCGTGCCGGTCATCGGGATCGGTGCGGGGCCTGTCTGCGACGGACAGGTCCTGGTGCTGCACGACCTGCTGGGGCTCTCGGCGGGGGCGCCGCCCCGGTTCGTGAAGCCCTATGCCGCGCTGGCCGAAACGGTGCGTACCGCGTTTTGCACGTATGCCGCCGAGGTGAAAAACGGGGCCTTCCCCGGACCGGAGCAGTGTTACTCGCCATCTGAATCATCCGCGCCGTAACTTTCAACAGAGCCGACCGCATGTCACTTTCCAGCACATCACGTGAGGATATCGTCATCACCGGCATGTCATGCCGTTTTGCGGAGTCGCCGAACCTTGCGGCCTTCTGGCGGAACATTATGCAGCGAAAGACGCTGTTCAGCCCCCTCAACGGCACCGCCTACGGCGAAGGCATGACCCTCCGCAAAAACCTCTTCGACCGCCCCAGCCCCGCATATGGCGGGCTTCTCAACGACCTCTATGCCTGCAACCCCGCCGACCAGTATTTTCCCCGCACCTTGAACGCGGGCGAGAATCAGGATGTTTTCTTTACCGTCCAGCTCGCCATCGACGCCCTGCGCGACAGCGGCAGCTCGATCAACAGCCTGCCGAGCGACCGCGTCTCCTTGCGCCTGGGTTATGCGCCGCCGTTCAACTCCGCCTCGATCAACTGGCTGCAGCACACCTTCTTTATCGACCAGACGCTCGACATCATCCAGAAGTTCTTTCCCGGCGCAGGTCCGGAGCAGATCGAAGAGGTCCGCTCGCAGCTCGCCACCTCCCTGCCTGAGCCCAATCCTTACGCCTTTGTCTCCGCGCTGGGATGTGCGGTCGCCTCGTGGACTGCGCACCTCCTCGGTTTTGCAGGCCCCGCATTCGTCGTTGACGCGGGCGGCGTTTCCGCGCATCAGGCCCTCCAAGGCGCGATGGATGACCTGCTCTCGCGACGTTCGGACATTGCGCTCGCGGGCGCGGTCCAGCCGCCCTTGAACCGGGCGGTGCTGCAGGGCCTTGCAGGCGCGATCACGTTCTCGCGTGCCAAAACGCTCCAGCCCTTCAGCCGCGACGCGGATGGTACGCTGCCCGGCGAAGGCGGTGCGATGTTCGTGCTCAAGCGCCTCAAAGACGCCTTGCGCCAAGGCGACCGCATCTACGCCATCGTCCGCAGCACAGGCATTGCGGCAGCGTCGATTGACCAGCATCAACGCATCCCGACACCTGAACGCTTGACGCGTGCCGTCAGCCGCGCCATGCACGCCGCGGAAGTCACCCCTGACTCGATCCAGCTCATTGAGGCGCACGGCTCCGGCGTACCCCACTCTGACCAAACTGAGTTGCAAGTCATTCAAGAAATCTACGGGGAGCGCAAGCCGGGCAAGCCGCTCGTCGGCGTCGGCTCCGTCAAGGGGAATATCGGGCACACGCTCTGGGCCGGAGGCGCGGCAGGCATACTCAAAGCCGCACTCGCCATCTCCCACCGGGTTCTCGCGCCGAACGTGCCGGTCGAGAAACCTCATCTGAAGATCATGTCAGCGAAGTCCCCCATTTACCTGCTGACCGACGCGCGTCCCTGGATCCGCGGTTCCAAAAAGACCCCCCGGCGCGCGTGCATCTCGGCGATCGATTTCACGGGCACCTGCGCCGCAGCCATTCTTGAAGAATACCCGGAGGAGACATGAAGAGCAACCTCCACCTGTACGACCCGTTCGACTGCGAATTGTGCCTGATCGGCGCCGCGAATGATGCCGCGCTCGTCGACGAAGTCAAACGCGTGCTCAACTTTCTCGAACACGCGCCGGAGGTGCTGCTGCAAGATGTCGCCTACACCTGCGCCTATTCCGCCCGCCAGATGCCCTCTGTCATCGCAATCGTCGCCTCCTCGGTGGCCGATCTCCGCGACCGGTTGACACTAGCCCATAAGAAGCTCGCCGACAACGCAGGACGCATCCGCGACAAGAGCGGGACCTACTTTTTCCGCGACCGTCTCCGCCCGCGCGGGCGCATCGCTTTTCTCTTCCCCGGCGCAGTCTCCTTCTATCCCGACATGTTGCGGGACCTCTGTCTGGTCTTCGAGGAGTGCCGCAGTGCCTTCGATGAACTCGAAGAGGCGCTTCAAACCGAGGCGACTGAGCGGTTTTCGCCGTCGGATTACATTTTTCCCCCCGCCGCCTGTTACCGGAATGATGCCGAGGCCTTCAGCTCAAACGCCTTTTCGGAATCTTTCATCGCGGTTCATGCCGCAAACACCGCCCTCTTTCGCCTGTTTGAAAGCATGGGCGTCCAGCCGGACGGGCTCGTCGGGTTCAGCGGCGGAGATTTTGCCGCGCTGGACGTGGCGGGTGTTTACGGCAACCTCTCACGCAACAAGCGCATCGTTTTCTTGCGCGAAGGCTATCAGATGCTCAACCGGCTGGTGGAGCGTGATGCCCTGCCCGCCTGCATCATGCTTTCGGTTATTGATGCGCCGCGCGACCTGCTCGATCAGCTGATCAGCACCTTTCCCGGGCGCATGGCACTCGCGTTCTTCCACAGTCCGCGCCAACAGTCCGTCGCCCTCTCGCCTGAAGTCGTGAAAGAGGTGACCACCGCGCTGCACCACGCCGGTGCCAAAACCATGGTGGTGCCCATGGACCAGCCCTTTAACACCCCGTGGTGTTCGAAGGCGTTACCCTCCATCAAACAGTTTCTTTCTCACTGGGTGCGCCATGTCCCCAAGATCCCTGTCTACTCGTGCGCAACCGCCGAGCGACTGCCTTCACAGCCGCGTAACATCCTGAGCCTCACGGCTGACCAGTGGTCATCCCCCATCCTGTTTGACGCCACGATCCGGCAGATGTATGAGGACGGGTTCCGCATCTTCATCGAGCTCGGCGCACGCGGCAACATGACCAACGCAATCGGAGAGACCCTCAAAAACCAGCCGCACCAGGCTGTTGCCGTCAACCGCATCCACCGCTCAGGCCTGGTTCAGCTCCACCACGCCCTCGGCATACTTGCCGCGCAGGGTGTGCAACTTGACCTCACCATGCTTCACCGTCACCGCCGTCAACGCGTGCTCGACTTCGACAAGCCGATGACGGTCACGGTGCGGACAGACAACACCTTGCGGCTTTCGGCGCAACTGCCAGCGATCACGCCTTTCATCCCGTCCTGCGAATTTTTCACGGCGGCACGCACGGCCCAGGATCAGGCAAAAAAGTCGTTGCCGATTATCAGCGATAGGCACAGGATCGATTTCGGCGCGGACTTCCCCCTGTTGGTCAGCGCGGAAATCCTTGAGGAGCAGCCCGGCGTGCTTCTGGAAATCGCCAAGGTGATCAGCCTCGAAGACTACCCCTTCTTGTGCGATTATGCGCTCGGCACCACGCAGCTGTCCTACGCAAACCCGAATCTCAAAGGCCTCACGATCCTCTCGCTGATCACCGGTCTGGAGATGATGTCGGAGGCCGCCCGCAAACTGGTGCCGCGCCGGCGCGTCGCGCAGGTCGACAACCTCCGTTCGCAGCGCTGGGTCGGCTTTGAGCGCGGCGCCGTGCGCATCATCATCCGGGCAGAACGCATCGCCTGGCCGGATACGCAGTACGCTGCCGTCAAAGTCCAACTTCGCGACGATTCGCCCAACAGCGCTTACACGTGGCCAATCATCGAGGCCACGGTCCTGCTCTCCGCCGTCGGCACGATCCATCACCCGATCAAGCCGCCGCCGCTCACGAACCCGCGCCCCGTCAACTGGTCAGGCCACGACATCTATCCCGACCGGCTCTTCCACGGCGAGCGGTTGCGCATCATTCGCCACGTCGACTTGTGGAGCGAGGAAGGCATCGATTTTGAAATCGAGGTGCCCAGCCGCAGCGATACCGTGCGTTACACGCGCATTCCCCTTTTCTCCATCTGGCCGATGCTCTTGGATGGCATTGTCTCCAGCTTCTCGCTCTGGCGGTCTCACGAAAAGTTCGCCGGTGCCATTTCCATGCCCTTCCGCGCACGCAGGATCATCTTCTACGCCTCAAGTTTCACCGAGGGCGCGCGCCTGCGCGGTTACCTGCGCCTCATATCGGTTACCCCGCGCTCCCACTCGGCCGACATTCAAATCTCTGACGGGAACGGTAATCTGCTGATCCACATCAAAGGGTGGGAAGAAATCTGCGAGCGTGTGCCGCCCGAATACCACCAGTTCATCCTGCGCCCCTCCGAGAGGTTTCTCACCCAAGAGCTGCCTTTATCCCTGCTGGGCAACCCCACCTCGCCGGTGGCCGCATCCGTGGTGACCGATATTCCGTTCAAGATCTTCGAGAACAATCAGGAGATCTGGCTCAAGACCCTCGCTTACGTCTTGCTCGCACCCGCCGAACGCGAAGAGTGGCTGGAAATGCAGGGCGCGACCAGCCGTCGCGTGGAGTGGCTCTTCGGACGGGCGGCAGCCAAGGAGTCGGTTCGCCGCTACCTGCAAAAATTCCACCAGGCGCGCTGGACAGCCGCTGATATCCCGATCTGGGCCGACGACTCCGGCAAACCTCACCCGCTTGGACCGTGGCGCGAACACACGGCCACGAACATCGACCTGTCGATTGCCCACACCTCAAAACTGATTGTGGCCGCGGTCGCGGTCAACGCCCGCATCGGCATCGACATCGAAGCCCTCGGGCGTGATCTCACCGAAGACTTCACCCGAGGGGTCTTCACACACGAGGAGCTGGAACTGGCCGCCAAAACCGGCGAGGCGCCGGTCGCGATGCTGCGGTTCTGGTGCGCCAAGGAGGCCATCTCCAAAGCCCTCGGCACCGGCATCCGCTACAGCCCGAAAGATCTCCAGATCATCGCCGTCGACACCCTCACGAACGTGATTCAAATCGAGCTGACCGGCCAGTGGCTGGAAGCCTTTAAAAACATGCGGGGGCGTAAGAACGTCATCTACACCTCGCTCTACGCGGGCCACGCCTTCGCCTCCTGCATGCTCCCAGCCTCGCTCTTCGAAGGCGACTGAACGGTTGCATCGTATCGCGCAAAGCCGCAAAAAACCGCAGAGTGATAAACCCTTAGCTCTGGCTGTTTTCCTCTCAGTTTCGGCCATGACAGGCCAAGTGGAACGGTCCGCTTCGGACGTCTCAACCACAAACACAGAAGGCGGCCCACGATGGTTGCCGACACGGCGTTGTCTGCGGCGGAGGTTCAGGCCTTGAGCGTCACCGGCCTGAGAATGCCTCCAAGGCAGCCAGAATCGTATCGATCTCTTCAAACCTGATCGCCCAGACCGAGATGGAGTCGCTTTTGCCCTTCACGGTCACCGACTGGCAGACACCTTCCCAAAGCTGTTTTGGCAAGTATTTGTAGGATTCGGGGCCGATGACGATATCTTTGCCTAGTATCTTTGATTCGGTTTCAAACCTGAACGCCACGTTCACGGCATCGCCGATAGCCGTATATTCCCTGTGGCCCGCGCCGCCGATGCTGCGCAAGACGGCTAGGCCGGTATTGATACCCACGCCGACCTTGAAAGGAAACGGCAGGCGCGTGAAGGTCGCGTTGACCTGCGTGCAGATGTCGCTAAGCTTTTTGGCCGCTCTCAGGGCATTCGCAACGGCGCCTTTATCGCTTTTGCCGGTGCCGGATGACCATCGCACCATGATGGCGTCACCGATGAATTTATCGATAGTCCCCGAACACTCTTCAATGGCGTTTGTCGCCATCTTGAACCATTTGGCCATAAGTGCCGCCAACTCATCCGGCGGCATGCTTTCACTGATCGGCGTGTAGTTTCGAACATCGCAGACCAGCAGCGTGATCTCCTCCATCTGAACACCCATGGACGTCATTGTGACGCTGACTTGATCGTCCTCGTCATGCTCCTCTGCATGGACCGCAACGCGTGCCGCACAGAACGTCAAGGTGCAGTCTTCCAGCGTAATGACATCAAGGTCTTGCAACAGGGTCGGCATCATGACGCGTTTGCCGTTGAGCACTGTCCCGTTGGTGCTGCCGACATCGATCAGAAAGTACTCCTCCGGCCCCAGCATACGGATCATTGCATGGTTCCTGGATATTTTCGGATGAGAAACCACGATCTCGTTCGGGGGTGTGCGCCCAATCGTCAGGAGAGGAGCACAAGCGATCTCCCTTTCTTCCAGCCCTCTTTTGAACTGCAGCTTCGCCGTCATGGCCGTATGATAGCAAGAGCGGGCGAACAGTTCAACCGAAGCGCCCCGCCATCGGCGGTTCCGAATATACCCCCCGGTTCGAGCCGGGGCGGGCGGACCGGTGGTTCCGGCGCGTCCTTCAGCCGTTTGAAGGCACGGGAGATCAGCCGAGCGCGTCGCGTCGGAAGGCGTGGGCTGTT
>JBBRJN010000171.1:0-6913 GCA_038219365.1 Kiritimatiellia bacterium
CCCTTTCAGCCCGGGACCCTCGTAGATGTCGGCGATGTAAACCGTGGCATTCGGGTCCTCCTTGACGATCCGGTCCGGCTGCACGCGCGGAACCGGCGATGCGCACAGCGGAACCGGCTCGACCCACTCAAAGGCGCTTTCTTCGGAGAGCAGCAGCTGGTTGTCGAACCGATCCACCAGATAAAGCCCCATCCGCGCCTTGGCGTCCGGCTGCATGGCCACCAGATACGTGTTCTCGTCCAGAGGGTACGGGTGCAGGTAGAGCGGCCACGAGCCGTTGGCGAGCTGGTCCTTGACGAACGGCTCAACCTTCTGGCCGTTGCCCGGAATGCGCTGCACCGCGCCGTCGGCCTCCTGCGTGCCGCGGTTGACATCGAACAGCACCAGCTCGCCCTTGCGCGCGTGGCCGTGATGCCCCGACACCACGCCGATGAACTGCATCGGCTGATTCGGAATCGGACGCGCATAGAAGATGCCGTTCGGCCAAAACGAGTTGCTGCCGTACAGCGCGCGTTGATTGGTGCCGTCGGGGTTACAGGTGAACATGATGCGCGAATTGGAGTGCGGCAGGTCGGCGTACTCCCAGCGCAGGTACATCACGCGTCCGTCGGGCAACACCGTGGGACACCAGCTGTGCTCCTGATCGCTGGCGAGAATCTCCATGCCCGACCCGTCCGCGTTCATGCGGAAGAGGTTGGCCACCGGCGAGCTACCGTTCACGCACGGCACCGCATACTTCAGCGCCGTGCAGCTGAAGACAATGCGCCCGTCAGGGAGATAGCAGGCGTCGTAGTGGTTGAGGTCCGGTGCGTTGTCGCGCGAAACCTGACGGACAGCGCCATCGGTTAGATTCATCTCGAAAACATGCCACGCGTTTGACGCGCCGATCGAGGAGAAGAGCAGGCGCTTTCCGTCCCAGTTGAGATCGAGGTCACCGATAAAGGCCTTGTCAGGCGGTGTGAAGATCTCCCGCACCGTTCCCGCGCCCGCCCCGCGCAACCGCAGCGCGCAGAGCGTGTTCTCATGCCCGTTTTTCGGGATCGAGGAGTTGCTCTGCCAGTTCTGTGGCAGGTAGTTTCCCGCCTTCCGACGGATGCACAGCACCTCGTCACAGGGGATGGCCGGATTGGTCTCGAGCATCAGCTTGCGAGTCAAGGACTCCAGCGACTCGGCAGTCTTCACCGCCTCCGCCCCGCTCGCCGCGCCACTCCCTTTGTGCAGTTCTCGTCCGGTCTGCACGCGCGCCCGGGCCTCGCTCAGAAACTCCTTGTGCTCCGGCGTGCGGGTCAGGCGCCACTCGATCAGCCGCTCGAGCGCGTCGAGATTCACGCGCACCAGCTTGCGCTCGACCGCGCGCTTCTGCGACAGGTCGCCCGAAACAACCTGGAAAACCACGCTGCCTTTATCGCGCGGCGAGGTCAGTCCGACAAGGGCTTCGAAACGGACCGCTTTCGGCGGCAGCGCGAACGTCACTTCCGACGGCGCGTGCGCCCAGAAGCCCGACTCCATTTTCTTACCGGCAATATGCAGCCCCCCGGCATGGCTTTTGTTGACCAGTAAAGAGCCGTAACCGACCTCGGCCGAAACCGGCTTCAAGGTGGCCAGATCCACCGAAGAGCCGTCGGACAACACGATGCGCGGATTGCCCCAGACCGCCTGGTCGAAGTCGTAATTGTCAGGGCCGACAGTCGCGATCAGCGTCAGCTCCTTGGCACCGGTCACGTCGGCCGCCAGAGCGGCCGGCGCCATGCCGCCTTTCATCAGAGCGCTGGAGACCGTTTCCGCGGCGAAACCGCACAGCAGCGGCGCGAGCGCTGCGGCCATTGCGAACGTCACTGGGATTATCCGTCTTGCCGTCATAGAGACCTCCTGTTCACGCGAGCTGTTCTGAGATGGCGCGCGCACACGCCACGACCCATGCACCCACCTTCTCGAAATCCTCTTCGCGCAGCCGCTCATCCGGACCGGTCACCGTGATCGCCGCAATGGGCTGGCTCTGGCGGTCAAAGACCGGGGCCGCCACGCAATGGACACCGTGAAGCGCTTCGGCCCGATCCACGCCATAGCCGCGCTTACGCGTGGCCTCCAACTCGCACCGCAAAGCGCTCTTGCTCGCAATCGTGTTATCGGTAAAGATCGGATACCTCAAGCCGTCCAGGATCGCCTCCCGTTTCTCCGCGTCAAGAAAGGCCAGGATCGACTTGGTCGAGGCCGAGGCGTGAATCGCCTGACGAGTGCCCGGATCGCACACGAACCGGAAGGGATGGAGCGCGGGCACCTGTTCCAGAACGATCCCCTCTTGCCCGTCCAGGATGCTGATGACGACCGTCTCTTTGACGCGGTTGCGCAGCTCCCGCATCGGCCCCAGCGCACTTTCGAGCAGCCCCCGGTCTTGCGCGCTGGTGTAAACCAACGTGCCGAGTTTCCGGGTCAGCCGATAAGTGAGCTCCAATTCGTTGCGCTCCACATAGCCGTGTGCGCACAGCGTATTGAGCATGCGATAGATCGTATTCTTAGGAACCTTAAGCGCACGGGCGATGCCGCTGAGCGCGATGCCTGCCGGACACTGGCTCAGGAATTCCAAGAGCCGAATCGTCCGTTCCAAGATCGGGACGCCGACGGTTTTGCGGACTTTCTTTTTGCGGACAGCCATCACCATGCACACCCCCCAGTGTCCTTCAATTGGAACACCGTTCCGTTATTAGAACATATTGACGGTGGCAGATCAACCCTGTTTTTCATACCAGATCACAGTTACTGAGGTTAAGCAGGCCAGTAGTTGTCATCGCAATTATGTTCCTTTTTTTTCATGAGTTGACTAAACCCACGCTCCAACTGCCTTTTGATATTCTTCGCATGAGTATCACAATCGTCCGGATTTACCCACATACGCCTTGATGCCATCCTAAGAGCGGACTCAGAAATATCGTGAAATGGTTTGTAAAAATAAGCATGGTTTCTAAATTTATACTCCTTGCATGGAAACGTCAATCGAAAATGGAGCGCGAAAGTGGAGGATAAACGGGCAAACGAATTGTCTGTTCACGATGCAGCCATTCTAATTTTGGTTTCCCCAGATACTGTCGGCCCCTCCCCCGCAAAATCGGATATTTCGGGTGAAGGCGGGTCCGGTTGCCACCCGAGCCTAAGTCAAAATTAGAATTGCTGCTTGCGATTGACACCGCACCCTTTTTTCAATACCGTTCACTTCAAACAACCCGGCATGTGAACTCATGTTTCAGACACATATCCCCATCGATTTCTTGCGGGACGAGTCTCGCAAGACGGGCTCGGCGGTGGCCATCGCTTTCCCGCAGAGCGTGGCTGAGCTGGCCGACGCGATGCGCGAGGCCGCTGCGCACGCCTACCCAATAACCCTGCAAGGCGCGCGAACGGGAATCTCAGCCGGAGCCGTTCCCGATGGCGGGGTCATCATCAGCCTCACAAAAATGGATCGCATCCTCGGCATCCGTACCGACGCCCGCGGCTCGGTTTTTGTCCGTGTTCAACCTGGGCTGCCGTTGGTCGCCCTCCGCCGCTTCCTCACCTCCGGCACCCCCCCGCCGCTTGCCGACTGCTTCTTTCCGCCCGACCCCACCGAGACCTCGGCCAGCCTCGGAGGTATGGCGGCATGCAACGCCTCGGGAGCCTGCTCTTTCGCCTATGGGCCCACACGTAATCACATCGAGAGCCTAACCGTGGTGCTTGCTGACGGCGATACGCTGACGCTTCGGCGCGGACAGACGCTCGCTTCTGGGCGGCTCTTTTCCCTGACCACCGACAGTGGGCGGACCCTCGCGGGCGAGCTTCCCGGGTACACGCTCCCTTCCGTCAAGAACGTTGCCGGTTACTGGGTACGGCCAGATATGGACCTGCTCGACCTCTTCATCGGCAGTGAAGGCACCTTGGGAGTCATCGCGGAACTGGAGCTGAGGCTGATGCCCAAACCGCGCAAGACACTCGGCGTACTCTGCTATTTCGCCGCTGAATCGCAGGTTATCGACGTGGTTGTGGCACTCCGTAACCGCGCATGTGAAGCCCATCCGCACACGCTCGTCGCCCTCGAATACTTCGACGCGGGCTCGCTGCGCCTGATCCGTGCCAGCGTGCCGCAAACAGGGCTGCTTCTGCCTCCTCCCCGTGCGCACTGGACCTGCGCACTCTACGTGGAATGGGCCCTGGCGCAAAGCGAAAACACGCCTGAACCGTTGATGTGCAGCCTCCTCGAGGCGTGCGGCAGCCATGCCGATGACACTTGGGTAGCGTCGGACACGTTAACGCTCGAAAAGATGAAGGCGTTCCGGTACGCCGTGCCCGAGCAGGTGAACACCATCATCGCGGAGCGTCAACGCCACTATCCTGAGCTGACTAAACTGGGGACCGACCTCTCCGTGCCCGATGAGAAGCTTGAGGCCGTTATGAGGCTCTACCGTGACGACTTGGAAAAGGCAGGGCTTGAACACGTGATCTTTGGTCATATCGGCAACAACCATGTCCACGTGAACATTCTGCCGCGCGACATGCGGGACTATGCCGCAGGCCAGGCGCTCTACCGCAAGTGGGCGGAGCAGGTTGTCGCATGGGACGGCAGCATCTCTGCCGAACACGGTGTCGGGCGCCTCAAAAAGGAGCTGCTCACGATCATGTACGGCGAAGACAACATCGCCGCCATGCGCCACCTTAAAGCCTGTTTCGACCCTGCCAATCTGCTCAACCCAGGGCGTTTATTCTAACGCGGACGGGGCCCGCAACCCAGAATCATCACCACGAAGAGACGTTTCCCCGAAACGTCCGCAGGGCACTGAAGCTGCTTGGACCGGCGGACGGCTCGGGGATCCGTCCCTACCGGACGCGGCCACATACGCCGGACTTCCAACACCCCCGTCTCTTATCTTAATTCACTAGACGCCCGACACTCGACTGCTCACTGCTCTCTGCGCTCTACTCTTTGCTTTCAGCCAAGATGCGCTGCCGCCGTTCCTCTGGAAGGCTCGTGCTGTTCAGCCAGCGCGTGGCCACGGCCGGGTCGGTGCGCAGCCACCTGCTGGCAACCTGCTCAATGGCCGCGTCGCGGGCCTCAGGGTCGGTCAAGGCCTCCGCATAGGGCGCGGCCATGGCTGGGAACTGCGAGGAGGCTCCGTCCACGTAGTCTTTAACAAGCTGCTCCCGGGCGCTGTCCGTCGGCAGCGTGCCGATCCACTGGCCCACGGCGGAGGCATCCTCTTGCACCCACTTCTGAACCACCGCGCTCAGCGCTTTCTGGCGGGCCTCACCGGAGAAGCCAACCGCCCACGCCGCAGCCGCCTGCGGATCGGAATCCGCCCACTGGCCGACAACCGTAATCGCCGCTTTGTTCTGCGCCTCCCCCGCAGGCAGGCTGGCGACAAAGTCCGCAGCCGTCTCCGGATCGCTCTCCGAAAGGGCGATCGTCAGCCCCTGCAGAAAGGCTTTTTTTGCCTCGCCTTCCGGGAGCGATTGATATCGGGCGGAGGCGGCCGCAAAGTCGTCTTGTGCCCATTGCTCCGCCGCCTGCTCAAAGAAACTGTTCTGCTCCCTGCCCGCCGAAAGGGTCTGCGCATAGTGAAGCGCGGCCTGCGGGTCCTGCTGCGCCAACTGCTGGCCGATTGTATCGAGGGCCTCCTTCCTGGCATCCCCCTGCGGAAGGCCTTGCGCCCACGCGAGCGCAGCGACCGCATCGGTCTCGGCCCACTGGCTGGCGATGCTGCCGACAAACCCATCGCGCGCGCTGCCGGCCGGCAGCGTGGCCGCGTATTCGGCAGCCATGACCGGATCTGTTTCCGCGAGTTGCCAGCTGATACTTTGCAGCGCGTTGTGCTTAGCCTGGCCTTCTGGCAACGCGTTGATCCAATCCAGCGCGGACTTCGGATTGGACCGCACAAGCGCGCTGGCGATCTGGCCTGCAACCTTGTTCAGCCCCATGCCGGATGGCAGCAGCTCGACCAGTTTAATGGCCTCCTCACTATTCTCGTAGGCGAGCGCACCCATCAGGTTCTGCACGAGCCGGGTACGCTCGGCACCAACAGGAAGGGCGTAAACATAATTCAGCGCTCCCTCCTGCTCCTGCCGGAACCAGCCCTGAAGGGTGCTGCTCAGCAACTCGGTCCGGCTAACTCCGACGGGCAGGTTGCTGACATAGTCTATCGCTGCCCGCGGATCCTCTTGGGCCCACTCCCGGCACATGGCGCTCAGCGCGTCCCGCTTCGCTTGGCCTTCCGGCAATTGCCTCGCATAAGCCAATGCGCCGGCCATGTCGTTTTGCGACCACACTGAAAGGACCGACGTAATAACCCTGCGCTTATCACTCACGCTTGCCAGCGTGTTGGCCCAGTCCATGGCCGCCTGCGGATTCAGCTGTGCCCACGAGTCAGCGATGCTCTCAAACGCGCTGGATCGCTGCGGCCCCGTCAACACCTCCGCAGCCTTGGCCGCGGCCGCGGCTGGATCTTTGGCAGCCCAAACCCCGAAAATGGAGGACTTGATCCAGCCCCAGTTATTCTCCACGGTTCCGCCGCATGTCTGAATCAGCTCCAAGGCTGCCAGAGGATCTGTCCTGCCGATCGGCATCAGAATCGCGCCGAGTATCTGGTTGCGGAAACGCCCGCTCGGTAATTTTTCCAGCCACGCGACGACACCCGCAGCGTCCGTCTTCGCCCAGACGCCCGCCACCTCTCTCATACACGATTCACGCTCCTGCTTGCTGTCCAGCGACTGGGCGTAGGCCATCGCCGCTGACGCATCGGATGCCGCCCATCTCTCAAGCAGTTGAAGGCGCAGGACAACGCGCAGCATCTTGGGCATCTCTTTATCCGCGAGCGCCAGCAGCTGCGGGAGGGCCGCCAGCTCCACTTCCGCGACCTTTTTTGTCCACTCGGACTCATCACCCGCCAAACTC